>DAIEFO010000308.1 GCA_027325475.1 Desulfobacteraceae bacterium
TCCTCAGGATTTGCGCGCCTTGCCTGCGAACTTTTTACGAAGCCGTCCGAAATTCGACTTTTTACGAGGGCATCAATCTTTCACCCGAAGAACGGACGCTCCCAACTTTTCAAATTTCTTTTCCATAGCCTCATATCCCCTGTCGAGGTGATAGACGCGATGGACTTCCGTCTGGCCCTGCGCCACCAGCCCGGCCAGAATCAAGGATGCACTTGCCCGAAGATCCGAAGCCATAACCGGCGCACCCGAAAGATAGGGCATTCCTTTAATAACCGCTGCATTGCCGGAAATCGTGATATCCGCACCCATACGTTGCAGTTCACTGACATGAATAAAACGATTTTCAAAAATCGTTTCGGAAATGATACTTAAACCAGATGCCACAGACATCAACACCATAAACTGTGCCTGCATGTCCGTCGGAAATCCGGGATAGGGAAGTGTTTTGATATCCACGCTGGCGATACGTTCCGGGCCGATCACCTGCACCGATTTATCGGAAATCTTTATGACGGCACCCGCCAGACGCAGTTTCTCGATAAGCGCCTGCATATGGCCAGGCTCACAGTGGGTAAGGGTAATGTTTCCATGTGTCAGCGCCGCCGCAACCATGAAGGTTCCGGCTTCGATACGATCCGGAATGATGGAAACCGACACCGGATGCAGGGATGAAACACCGGTAATTGTAATAACGGAAGTTCCGGCACCCTGAATATCCGCGCCCATCTGGTTCAGGACATCGGCCAATGCCACTACTTCGGGTTCACGAGCTGCATTGCGCAGCACGGTCACCCCATCCGCCAGCGCTGCAGCCATCATAAGATTTTCCGTTCCGGTCACCGTGACAGTATCGAAAAAAATATCCGCTCCCGTCAATCTGTCTGCCTTTGCCTCGACATATCCATGTTGCAGCTCGATTTTCGCTCCCAGACTGGCAAGCCCTTTCAGATGTAGATTGATAGGCCGGGCACCAATGGCACAGCCTCCGGGAAGCGATACCCGAGCTTTTTTCAAACGCGCGACCAGAGGCCCCAATACCAGAATGGAAGCCCGCATCTTTCGCACCAGATCGTAGGGGGCTTCTGGATTGTGAAGGTCGCCTGCATCGATGGTGACACAATCACCATTCATCTCCACATGCGCGCCCTGATTTTGAAGCAGGACACAAGTGCTGTGAATGTCTTTCAAGTCAGGCACGTTATTATAGGTATTAAGGCCATCTGTCAGAAGAGATGATATCAGAATGGGCAAAGCCGCATTTTTCGCCCCGCTGATGGCAATCACTCCGGAAAGCGTTCGGCCGCCTTCAACAATAATTTTATCCATGATTGATAATCTCGTAAAAAGTCGATTTTCGGACGGCTTCGCAAAAAGTCCAAATGAGGGAAAAACAGCGTAGCATCACTGCGGAAATGTTAAAAACCCCTTATTAATTAAACCTGTCCATTGGTTCTGTGGCGCCATTTTGTCGGAATCAATTTCCGGAGTGTACAGGTAACCAGCGTGTATAGGAGCATATAAGGAGATTTTGTCTCCATGTCAAGCATTGTACGGCGCCTCTGGCCAGAATCGATGGCGCAACAAGCCGGAAATTTTAGTCCCTGAATCAATTCTGATGCTCTCGTAAAAAGTCGATTTTCGGACGACTTCGTAAAAAGTTTGCAGGCAAGGCGCGCAAATCCTGAGGAGTGAGGCGTACTTTTGGGTACGCCGCAATGACGAAGGATGCAGCGCAACGCAGCCTCCGGACTTTTTACGAAGTCGTCAAATTTGAGGAGGGGTAATAGCGTTCTTTTTCACTGTAAATACAGCCGCAGTATTGCTGACGATAAAGTCCCAGACGCTTTGAGACTTCAATGCCGTATTTCCACCCCCCGCGGAAGTCCTGATAATAAAATGGGATGCCTGTGGATTTTCCAATGGATTCGCCGATATTTCGGATTATCTCATGCTGTTGAAACTTACTGTACAACAGTGTGCTTGAAAAAGCATCAAATTTGCCTTTACGGGCGATCAAAGCGGCAGAGCGCAACCGGTCGTGATAGCAGATGCGGCATCGGTCGGCCTCCCGAAACACGGCCCGCTGCAGAAAACCTTCAAGATCATACCCTTCCTGATAAATGACTTTCAGGTCAATCTGCTGCGCATAAGATGTCAATGCTTCCTGCCGTTTGAGGCATTCGGTGTAGGGATGAATGTTGTGACGGTAAAAAAATCCCATCACCTCCATGCCGTCATCACGAAGTGTCTCAACAGGATAGATCGAACAAGGTGCGCAGCAGACATGCAGCAGCAGTTTCATGGCCGTTCTCCGAAAATAGCGGTACCGATGCGCACCAGTGTGGCGCCTTCTTCGACAGCGGCTTCAAAATCGCCGGTCATGCCCATGGAAAGCTCTGTCAGATGGGCGCCTGAACCTTTTGCGTCCTGAAGCGAATCCCGAAGTTCACGCAGTTGACGGAAATACGGGCGCACCTTTTCGGGCGCATCGAAAAACGGCGGAATTGCCATCAGCCCCCGCACCGATATATTGGCATACTCGGCGATATCATGAATCAACCGGCTGGCCAACTCTGGAGCGACGCCGGATTTGGAAAGTTCGCTTCCGATATTGACTTGAATCAGTATCTGCTGAACTTTCCCGATTTTCCGGGCTTCGCGATCCAGTTCTGCAGCCAGGTGTACGGAGTCCACCGTATGAATCAGATCGAAGAGTTTTACCGCGTATCTGGCCTTGTTGGTTTGGAGGTGGCCAATAAAATGCCAGGATACCGGCATATCCGACAGCTCCCTGCATTTTTCACGGGCTTCCTGG
>DAIEFO010000309.1 GCA_027325475.1 Desulfobacteraceae bacterium
CTGACACTGCTGCAGAATGCAGATGCCGAAACAATGCGCATATTGGAAACGCTTTCCCAAAAACTGTCTCGGCATGCTACAGGAAAAATTAAAATTGCTCTTGAGCATTTTAATTTCAAAGAAATTGATATGGGAACTCCTGACCTGTATGACGACGACGGCGTTGATGACGATCGGGATGACGACGAGGATATTGACAGCGAATTTGTGGACGATTTAGATGCGGTGTTTAACAGCATCGACACAAAAACAAAAGCCAAAGAAATTAAAAAGTTAAGAAACTATATCGAGTCACTGGTAGATAAACTCGATCTTCGAGGTGCTTCGAAAGGGCAGATTCTTTTTGTCAGAAAATCTCTTCTCATGGATAAAAAAGCAATGCAGATATTTGGTATGATGGATAAATTTATTGATATCACGGGCAGAGACGGACTTTCCCGCGAGGCAAATATTCTTTTTCCTGACAAGCAGACTGAACTTAAACAGATGACCTTGACGGATTTATAAAGCGACCCATATATGTTGATTCACTATATCACCCTCGGACTGACACCTGAAGCTTCGGATGCGCAAATCCGCAGTAATTATCTTGAACTGGTGAAGCGATATCCTCCTGAAAAAAATCCTGATCGTTTTCGACAGATCAACGCCGCATATGAAGCCGTCAGGGATATCCGTAAACGATTTGAAGGGTTATACCTGGCGCCGAACAAACTTCCAGAAACAGAAGACGCCCTGCATAATTTGATTCAGATTGCCTCTAAAACAAGGCGTCGCGTCGGACTTCAGGAGCTGCTCAATTTACGGGTTCATCGCACATGAAGTTAAATCAAATTATTCCATGGATACAGCGGCAATGGCGTCTTTTTGACGAAAAGGTCTGGCTGCCTTTTTTGATTTGGCGATCAAAATATCTTAGAAAGAAAATCGAAACCAGAGTTCGGAAATACCATCTGATATATGACTGGAAAGAAAAAGTTTTCAGTGATTTTTCTGCATGGCTTGCCGCTCTGCCTGAAGACAATTCATCCGCCGATACGTCTGAGACGCTGGCATCGTGTGACCTGTTCACACTGCTTTCGGAATTTACCGCACTGAAGCAGGAAATACGGATGCAAAACCGGGAACAGGGCAAAACCCTTTCCGCACTCAGCAGTTTCACGGAAATCTATCAGGAAACTGCTGAACTTTTCAGAAACCGCACGCAGGCGATTTCACACCTGGAGGAAAACATCCGCCGCTCCAGTGAAAAACGGGCGCTGATGCCGTTTATGGATGTTCGGGATGCACTGGTCAGAGGTCGTAACGCCAGCATTTCCATAGCATCTGTCAAAAGTTTTTTCAGACCAGCCCCCAAAGGGATTGAAAGCATTACAGAAGGATATGAAATAGCACTTCGCCGGCTGGACAGTGCGCTGGCCAGCACCGATATTATGGCGGTCGAAACCGTCGGAAAAGCGTTTGATCCCAAAACCATGAAAGCAGTGGACAAACGTTCCGGCGCCGGCATCAAAAAGGGCGTCGTCGTCGAGGAGCTGCTAACAGGGTTTGTTCGCAAAGACGAAGTCCTGAGAACGGCTGAAGTCATTGTTGCCGACTGATGGACAGAAGAAATCAGTCTGAATGAAAACACACAGAGGCGCTGCCGTGCCCTCACAAAATTATGAAAATGGAGAAAAGTTTATGGATCCCATTGTGGGCATCGATTTAGGCACCACCAATTCGGAAATTGCCTTTATTATAGATGGAAACTCGACGGTCATCATCGAAAACGACAACGGTATCGTGCCTTCAGTTGTCGGCCTCGACGCCGATAGCAAAATCATCATCGGAACGGAGGCATTGAATCAGGCGGTGATAGCGCCGGAACGAACGGTTCAATCAGTTAAACGGCTCATGGGAACAGATCAGCGGATTCCGATGGGAGACGCCACTTATCTGCCCCAGGAGATTTCCGCCTGTATTTTAAAAGCCCTGAAGGAACGCGCCGAAAGAGTTCTCCAGAAACCCATCGGCAATGCCGTCATAACGGTTCCTGCCTATTTTACGGATACCCAGCGTCAGGCCACACGGGAAGCCGGAGAAATTGCAGGGTTGAATGTGGTCCGGATCATCAACGAACCCACGGCCGCATCGCTGGCATATGAAAGCGAAAACACCGCTACCCAGACAATTCTGATATATGATCTTGGCGGCGGCACATTCGATGTATCCATTGTCCGCATCGAAAACGGTATCGTGGAGGTTCTCTCCAGCACGGGCGACAATCATCTGGGTGGAGACGATTTCGACCAGAAGATTCTCGCTATGCTGACCGCATATATCCAGAAAGAGCTCTCCCTGGATGTCACTCAGAACGCCGTCGTGATGGCCCGTCTTCGGCGCGCCGCAGAAAAAGCCAAGATCGCCTTGTCCTTTGAACCTTTTATACGTATCGAAGAAGACCATATCGGCAAACAACTCTTCAAGAATATTCATTTGTCCTATGAATTGTCCCGGATCGATTTCGAAAAAATGATTGAAGATGATCTTCTGCGTACCATGGATTCCGTATCCAAGGCATTGGAAGATGCTTCGCTGCTGCCGTCCGCCATTGACAAGATCATTCTCGTTGGAGGCTCTACCCGCATTCCACAGATTTCTCACATGCTGGAAAACAAATTCGGTCAGACCCCTCACGGTGAAATTGATCCCGATCTTTGCGTAGCTATAGGCGCCGCTATTCAGGCCGGACGGGAAATGGGGCTGAACTCTTCCAGCGTACTTCTCGATATCACCCCATATTCATTTGGAGTATCCGCTGTTGGT
>DAIEFO010000030.1 GCA_027325475.1 Desulfobacteraceae bacterium
CAGGCGGCGATATTGTAGGCCAGCGGGTCCAGAGGCGATCCGGCGGGAAAAACCCTGGCGCCCAGTTCCCGATCCAGCAGCAGAATGCCGGTCTGGTTGCTTTCAATCATCTTGATTTGTTCCAGCATTTTGCCGGCGGTGGCTTCTTCTTCCAGTTGTTCTTTTGAAAACCATGCCAGCATCGGCTCTGACGTGTAGTCTTTTTCCTCACGGGCAATCGTGGTCAGATCGTTGATCTTGCCGGAGATGAACTGTTCGTGATGCAGGGTGTCTTCCCATATTTCCAGAGGAGACGCCCAGTCTGTTTTCAGTTGATTCAGATTCAGCAGCACGACTTTTGCGCCCCTGTCATGAATGTGATCAAAGAATTTCATGGCGTGAATCATTTCCTCATGAGCCTGACAGCGCATCCAGTGCGCCATGCCGTCCAGATTTCTGGCGTGCAGCCAGCCGGCCATGGACAGGTAGATATAATAGGACTCCAGTTCGTTTTTAATCTGTTCGTTCATTGCGTGGCATAACCGTTCTCCAATCATGGCGCTTCTCTCCTTTTCGGTTTAAGATTCAAGAACCTCACCGGTTCTTTCTGTGTGATATCCGCCCAGCCGATTGACCTTTTCCTTGAACATGTCGGAGCGGATGACATTCAACAGACGCTGAATGTTTTCAGTTTCAAAAAACATTTCGGGAATAATCAGATCATATTGTTCGGTAACCACGGGGATGAAATCCAGATTCAGCGCTCCGGCGGCAGCAGAAATGCCCAGCCCTGCATCTGCGGTTCCACTCAGAACGGCTGCGGCTACCGCCATATGCGTGAATTCATCCGTATCATAGCCTGCGATATCTTCAGAATTCACATGCAACTGGTTCAGCCGGTAATCCAGAAGAATACGGGTGCCGGAACCCGCCTGGCGGTTGATGAAGCGAATATCTTTTCGAGCCAGATCCTCGATGCCCTGAATGCCTTTCGGATTTCCGGGAGCCACCATCAGCCCCTGATCCCTGAACACGAGCTGCACCCGTTTGACCGGCGTCTCAGGCAGAAATTTCCGGATATAGGAAAGGTTATAGGAGCCGTCTTCGGTATTGAGCAGATGCGATCCGGCCATATGGCACACCCCTTTCCTGATGGCCATCAGCCCCCCCATGCTGCCCACATGGCTCGATGACAGCACCATGCCGGGGTAGCGGGCGCCGATCATATCCGACAATACATCCAGCGTATTGTCATGGCTGCCGACCACGACAACGGTGTTGTTGATGGAAGACAGGGGACGCAGCAGCTCTGCCTGCACCGGCTCGTTTTCCATGACACCTTCGCTGTGATGGGGAATGCGGATAATACCGTCCGCCTTCGTCAGGGTGGTGATACACCCCGCGCCGCGAGGCAGTGGAATCGCGACAATCCGCCCGTTGACATTGCCCAGTTGCACCCGAAGGAACTCTTCCAGACCGGCCTTCGAAGGAATTTTCCGGATGGGTTCGACCAGCGCCACGGGCCGCCGAGGTTCCGGCTGCCCCAGCATCATGGCGATCAGAGGCCCTGCGAGCTGTTCAAAGGCGACGATGGCGGATACCGGATATCCCGGAATACCGAAAACCGGTTTGTTGTGGATAACCCCCATAATAACAGGTTTGCCCGGCATCATGGTAACGCCGTGAACCAGCACCTCTCCAAGTTCCTGAATAGCCGCCCGGCTGAAATCCTCCGAACCTGCGGAAGATCCGCCGACGGTCAGAACGATATCTGCATCTCCTTCACAGGCATTTTTCAAAGCATTCGTAAGGGTTTTCAAATCATCCCGGACCATATCGCCCCGCTGAGGGCGGCCGCCCCATGCTTCCACCAGCGCGGATAGAACGGTGGCGTTGGATTCCAGCACCTGACCCGGCTTCAGGGATTCGATGGGCGTCGTCCGCCAGTCCACCAGCTCAGAGCCTGTGGGAATAATCAGCACAAGGGGGTTTTTGCGGACCTTGACCGATAACACACCTCCGGAAATCAGCGCACCGATGCTGTATGGGGTTATTTTATGGTTTTGCGGGAACAAAAGTTCGGTCGCCACAATGTCCTCTCCCATTCTGCGAACGTTCTGCCACGGAAAAACCGGCGCCTCAATCTGGATCTGACCATCACCGGTCGCTTGAACATGTTCGATCATGATCACGGCGTCGGTATTTTCCGGCAGTACGTGGCCGGTATTGACGGCAAAGGCGTCTTGTCCCAGAATGAACTGTTTGGGCCTGGATTCGCTGACGCCGAAGGTGGTCTCGGCCAGAACCGCGAAGCCGTCCATGGCCGCGGCGTGAAAGCTGGGGGAAGACAGTCGCGCTGTTACAGCTTCCGCCAGCACCCTTCCGATGGCGTCAGGAACCGGCAGGGTTTCAGAGACCCGCATTCCCGTGGATTTGAACGTCGAGAACAGGATGCCGCGAGCCTCTTCCAGTGTTTTCATATCCAGATACACATTGCGCGAATGGGACATGGCATATCTCCTTACGTGAGCAGTTCGACTTCGACAGAGGTTCCCTGATTCAGACCTTCAACATTCAGCCCTATTTCCACAAGGCCATCCGCCTTCACCATGGTGTTGATCAGACCGGATTTACCCAAAATGGGATCCGCCACCAGTCCGTCTTCCGCTTTTCTCAGTTTGACGCGGATATAATCCACCCGGCCCTGCGCCGAAGCCACATTCCGAGAAAGGCGGGCGGAACGCACGGATGTCTGAAACAGCACGTCCGCGGCTCCGGAAATATGGCTGATAAAGGGTTTGACCACTTTAAGAAACACGACCATGGTAGAAGTCACGTGTCCTGGAAGTCCCCATATGGCTTTTCGTCGGGATGTGGCCAGAATGGCGGGTTTCCCCGGACTGATGGAAATGCCATGGATCAGAACATCGGTTTCCGGCAGACCAGACAGTGCATCTATAGCGATATCTCGAACGCCGACGGAACTGCCTCCTGAAAGCAGAACCATGTCCGATGCTTCCACAGCGGTTTTCAGTATCCGTTCCAGACTTTCCCGATTATCTGGAACAATGCCGTAGGAAACCGGTATCGCGCCGCATTCCTGTATCAGTGCCGCCAGCGTATGGGTGTTGATGTCCCGGATCTTTCCAGGGCCAGGGGCTTCCATCATCGGCACCAGCTCATCCCCGGTTGAAATAACGGCGATGACAGGCCGGCGGAAAACCTGCACGGTGTCTCTGCCGAATGCCGCCAGAAGACCCACTTCCTGCGCTCTGAGCCGTTTGCCTTCAGAAAGAATGATGTCGTTTTTGGCAAAATCTTCCGCCGGTTCGATAACGTACTGTCCGGGGGCGGCGCTTTTGTATATTTCCAGGGTCGTCTCATCCAGGGCTTCCGTATGTTCGACCATGACCACGCAGTCAGAACCATCCGGCAGCATGGCGCCGGTTGAGATTCTGGCGGCTTCACCATTTTCGATTGAAAAATCAGGAGATTTTCCCATTCGGGATGTCCCTGTAATTGTCAGATACGCAGGATTGCTTTCGCTGGCGCCGAATGTGGATGCCGCCCGAACCGCATATCCGTCCATGGTGGCGCGTCTGAAGCCCGGCAGGTTTTCCGGCGCGGCAATGGATTCGCCCAGAATTCGCCCGCAGGCTTCTGACAGTGGCGCTGTGGTTCGTTTCAGCACAGGAAATCTATCCCGCAGACTCATGACCTGCTCGATGGTGGCGACCTTGAAAAAATCTTTCATTTCATTCCTTCTGAAATGGTGGTGGTATCGGTATTTCGACTTTTGTGAAGTTTTCAGACTGTAACCAGTGAAATCGGTGCTGTCAACATTTGAAGTGCGGCCTGGAGATGCCATGACATTCCCATTGCCGCTTGTGTTTGGAAAAGGCGCATGGTATTTTCAACTGATTCAGGAAGTGGCTGAGAGGTGCTGTCTTCGGGGCAACTTATCGGTAACCTGTCATTATTTATATGTTGAGCAAAACCATCCATGACCGTGCATCTGACGCGGATTCCGGGTGACATTGACCATTGAAACAGCGATTGACGTTGTAAATTAAGAGGAAAAAATGATTGTAATAATTATAACCATAGTTCTCATAGCTATGATAGTCATAGCTGTCAGTAAGCAGAAAAAAACCGGTGAGTCTCCGTACTCATATCAAAGAGTGGATGCACTGTTTACGCCAGCGGAACGCTCATTTCTGGGCATTCTTGACCAAGTTGCAGGAGAACGGGTACGCATATTCGGTAAGGTAAGGGTTGCCGATGTCATTACGCCAGGAAAAGGCATACCTAAAAGTGATTGGCGGAAAGCATTTAATAAAATCTCCTGTAAGCATTTTGACTTTGTACTTTGTGACAGCAAGGATTTATCCGTTCAATGTGTTATCGAACTAAACGATAATTCTCATTCATTGAAAAGCCGTAAAGAACGGGATGTGTTTCTTGCTGAAGCTTGTTCCTCAGCCGGCCTGCCCTTAATTCAGATTCCAGCCAAATCGGCCTATTCAGTTAAAGAAATCAATAACCTGTTGGTTCAGCATATAGCGTTGCAGACGGTGATAAACAATAAAAATTCAGATCAGTTAATGAGTAAAACCGGTTCGGATACCCCCGTATGCCTGAAATGTTCATCACAACTGGTAAGGCGTGTGGCCAAAAAGGGAGCGCATGCCGGAAATGAATTCTGGGCATGCAGTGCATATCCGAAATGCAGATATATTGAAGCAGTAACAGAGAACAGTCATTCGATTCGTTAAGTGAATTTTTCGGAGTCAATTTATATGAGTGGTAATCTTCAAGCGCCTTTAAGAATATGTCTGCTGAGTTATCGCAGCAATCCCCACTGCGGGGGGCAGGGTGTGTATGTCCGCAATATCAGCCGTGCCCTGCGTGATCTGGGGCATCACGTGGATATCATATCCGGCCCGCCGCAGATGCAGCTTGAACCGGATATCCCGGTGCATCAGCTTTCCTGCCTGGATCTGTACAATCCGAATGATCTCTTCAGAACCCCGTCTCTGAAAGAGCTGTCCGATCCTGTCAACCTGATGGAATGGCTGGGTGTTTCAACCATGGGGTTTCCGGAGCCTTTCACGTTTGGCCTCCGGGCATGGCGTTTCCTGCAGAACAAATGGCGCCATTATGACATCATCCATGACAATCAAAGCCTGTCTTACGGGTTGTGGGCTATCAGAAGGCATGTTCCGCTCGTTGCTACCATTCACCATCCCATCACCATAGACCGCAGCATCGCCATGCGCTCAGTGACGTCGGCCTGGAAAAAATTCAAATATCTGAGATGGTATTCGTTTATCGGAATGCAGAAACGGGTTTCCCGATCTCTGCCGCATATTATCACTGTTTCCGCCTGTGCTCGGGATGATATCAGCACAGATTTCAACATTCCGCGCAACAGGTTTCGAATTGTTCCCAACGGCATCGATACCCGGCTGTTTTATCCCATCCCGGAAATCACTCGGGAGAAAAATCGGATCATGGTTACCAACAGCGCCGATATGCCGCTCAAGGGACTGCGCTATCTGCTGCAGGCGGTAGCTGATCTGTCGAAAACCAGAAAAATCAGGCTGGTTGTTGTGGGTTCGCCTAAAAAAAACGGTGCTATCGTCCGCTTGATAGCCAGGCTGGGTATCGGCCGGTTGATCACGTTTACCGGCCGGATCAGCCATGAAGAGTTTGTCCGTCAGTATGCCAGAGCTTCGATCGCCGTGGTGCCATCCGTATATGAAGGGTTTGGCCTGCCGGCAGGCGAAGCCATGGCCTGCGCCGTACCGGTCATCAGCACGACCGGCGGCGCGTTGCCGGAAGTGGTGGGAGATGCCGGGATTCTGGTGCCTCCTGAAAATCCGGAAGCCCTGGGTTACGCCATTTCGGATTTACTGGATAATCCGGACAAGGCAAATCGTCTGGGACGGGCTGGGTATGAACGCGTACAGCAGCATTTCACCTGGAAACGGGCGGCTGAGAAAACGGTGGATACATACCGGGAGGCAATGGATGATCACCGTCGATTTCAATAAGCTGTCCCTGAAGCCAGGCGCCCATGTTCTGGATATCGGTTGCGGAAGCGGCCGGCATACTGCGGCAGCCTATGAACAGCCGCATGTTTCAGTGATCGGTGCGGATGTCAGCGGAAACGATATTCTGGAAGCCCGGAACCGTCTGTTGTTTCATGATCGCCTGGGGGCGCATGGCGGTGGTGCATGGATGCTTTCAGCAGCGGATATTACCCGTCTGCCGTTTGCGGATAATCGCTTCGATCTGGTGATATGTTCCGAGGTTCTGGAGCATATTCCGGAAGACAACAGCGCAGTTACTGAAATCGTCAGGGTTTTGAAACCCGGCGGAATGCTTGTGGTCAGTGTGCCCCGGTATTTTCCGGAAAGAATCTGCTGGCTGCTGTCGGATGCTTACCATCGGACGCCCGGCGGCCATATCCGTATTTACCATAAACGGCGTTTAATCCGGCTGCTGAACGCCGGAGGTGTGCAAAAACAGTTCAACCATTATGCACACAGCCTGCATGCACCGTACTGGTGGCTGAAATGTCTGGTAGGGCATGATCGCGGTGATGTGGCTTTGGTGAATATGTATCAGCGGCTGCTGACCTGGGATATCATGAAAAAACCACGGATGACACGATTTCTGGATCGGCTGCTGAACCCCGTACTGGGGAAGAGCCTGGTGATATATTGCCGCAAGCCATCGCAATAATGCGTTATCCGCCTCAAGCAGGTTTGTCGGAACATTTGGACGGCTTGTGCGCGCAGTGACCGCAGGGAAGTGCTTCCTGAATTTTCCCTTCCCGATATGCTTTCAGAAAGATATCCACAATATCCGGATCAAAAAAGCTGCCTTTCCCGTTTCGGATAATTTCCAGAATCTGGGATTCGACCATTTTGGCGCGGTAGGTACGGTCAGACGCCAGAGCGTCATAAACATCGGCAACAGACAGAATTCTGGCCAGAAAAGGGATCTGCATGCCCTTCAGTCCATCGGGGTATCCATTGCCGTCATAGCGTTCATGATGGCTCCGGATGACCTGCTGCTCTCTTTCCCAAAGCCCCAGTTGCCCCACAATGGTGGCGCCTATCGTGGAATGGGTCTTGATAATGGCGTATTCTTCATCGGTCAGTCTGGCCGGTTTGAGCAAAATCTCGTCGCGAATGCCGATTTTACCGATATCGTGCAGCAATCCCGCGGTATTCAGGATATCCAGCTCTTCAGCCGAGCATCCCAGTTCCCGGGCGATTACCTTGGCAACAGCAGTAACCCGGTTGGAATGATGTTCCGTATAGGAATCTTTGGCGCCGATGGCTTTAACAAAAGCATAAATCGTGGAGAAGAGGTTCTGATAAATATTTTCGTAGAGCGCCAGGTTTTCGATGGCATAGGCCGCATGATACGTGATAAATGACAGGTAATAGAGTTCTTTCTCCGTAAACTGCCTGGCGCCTTGAAGATTAACGGATGACAGAACGCCAAAATTTTTCTGGCGGATTCTGAGGGGCGCAATCATTACGGATTTAATATCCCTGGAGAGCCCATGAGTGCTGGTGACTTCAGGTATCAGCAGCGGTGTCTGATCTCCCGCCACTTCCATAATCACGGAATTGGGGATTCTGCCTGCCAGATTAATCATGTCTATGGACGACGATACCACGCCTGCCATTTCGGTGCTGGCGGCAGCTATGGCAAAGGGTCGGGTGACTGTCTCGTTGATCATGTAAAAAACAGATTCGCCGGCGTGGGTGATTTCCAGAACCATCCGCACCAGACGATTAAACAGGTCCATGGTGTTCGTAATGGCTGAAAAATCATTCATGATGCGGTTTAGCGTTTGCAAATCTTCAACCTTCTGGATCAGTTCCAAATTCAGGGCTTCGATGCGTGTTTTGCTTTCGATCTCTTTTTTCAGAAGAATATTTTCCACAAACAGTTGTTGTTTGCCCAGAACCCGCTGCAGACAAAGTTCCAGTTGATTCAGATTGATGGGTTTGATAAGAAAATCCACCACCCCGTTTTTAAGGGTGCGGATGGTATTTTCCAGAGATGGAAAACCGGTCATGATGACAACAGGAATGGTATTATCGAGATTATTGATGTTTTCAGCAAGCTCTAAGCCATCCATCACCGGCATATTGATATCGGTAAAGCAGCAGTCAACCTGCTGCTTTTTTAAGATATCAATAGCCTCAGCGCCATTTCTTGCCGTAAATACCTGATATCCTTTGACCATAAAATATTCACTGGCGACATCCAGAATGCTTTCTTCGTCGTCAACAAACAAAATTCTTTCTTTATGAAGGCTATCCACAGAATTCCTCTCAGAAAATCAAAAAGGGAATGATTATGACGCGTTCGTAAATAAAACCATGATTCTCATATCCATGCTCTGATGGTTCATAGGACATCACCGAGAATTATTCAACATAATTTTGTAATGAAAGCGAGTAACAGTTTTTAACTGTTGATGAATTCACAAAAAGATTATCAACCCAGGCAGAGGTACAGCCGGGTAATGGACTTTAATATCGTATGCAAATGAATACATTCATTTGTATATTGGGAGACAGCATGAAAGTACTTTTGATTTCAGCCAACACAGAAAAAATGAACATGCCGGTGTTGCCCTTGGGAATGGCCTGTATCGCTGCATCCACGGGGAAGGCCGGGCATACGGTTCACAGCATCGACCTGATGATGCACCAGGATATCCGTAGAGCGATAGAAGAGGAAATCCGGACGTTTTCACCTGAGGTGATCGGTGTATCGGTCCGAAATATCGACAATCAGTCCATGGAGTCCGCGGCCCTGCTTCTGGATTCGGTAAAAACCGTAATTTCAGACTGCCGCGATTTTTCTGCCGCACCTGTTGTTTTAGGCGGCGCCGGATACAGTATTTTCCCGAAAACCGTTCTGGAGTACCTGGGCGCGGACATGGGCATTCAGGGAGAAGGGGAGGTCGCTTTTGTCCGGCTTCTGGAGCGGTTGGAGCATAAGGAAAATGTGTCCGGGATACCTGGTCTGTATCTGCCGGGAACCGTTCTTCCGGAAAAGCCTTGCCGTATCTGCGATCTGGATGAAATTCCCATACCGCTTCCCCATATTCATCTTGCCGTTCATTCCGGCGCCAAGGAAGATGAACTATGGATTCCTTTCCAGACACGGCGGGGATGTGCCATGGATTGCAGTTATTGCTCCACTGCCACTATTGAAGGCCGCATACTTCGGAAATTTTCACCGCAGAAGGCTGTCGAAGGGCTTCGCCGGTATGTGGAAGCCGGATTTCATCAGTTTTTTTTCGTGGACAATACGTTTAATCTGCCGCCATCTTATGCCGAAGCGCTTTGTGATGGCATTATCGCCGCCGGGTTGAATATCCGGTGGCGCTGCATTCTCTACCCATGGAAAGCGGACGACGGGCTGATAGAAAAAATGGCAAAAGCCGGGTGCAGGGAAGTCAGTCTCGGATTTGAAAGTGGTTCTGATATTATCCTGAAACAGTTGAATAAACGGTTTAATTGTGATGATGTGGTCAAGGTTTCACAACGCCTTAAAGAGCATGGTATTGCACGACTTGGATTTCTACTCTTGGGCGGGCCTGGTGAAACCATGGAAACTGTGTTACAAAGCCTTCATTTTGCAGATGCACTCCAGCTTGAGACCCTGAAAATATCCATCGGTATCCGGATTTATCCCTGCACAGCCCTGTCTCGAATCGCCATTCAGGAAGGCATCGTTGCTTCCGAAGCCGAGCTGCTGTTTCCCAGGTTTTATCTGGCGGATGCGGTAAAGACCGATATTGCAAAAACCGTCCAGGACTGGATGAAAGACCGTCCGAACTGGATAAGGTAAAGATGACGCTGCATATCGCTGAAAATCAGAAGACAGATGGAATTACAACAGTAACGCAGAAAGTCCGGTTTCAGAATTGCACCCCTGATATTGAACCTTCCGCGTTGCCGCCTGATTTATGATTTTTCCCAGAATGAACCTAACCCCAGCAAGCATTCAAGCGGAGACGACGAAGGCAAGCGGGCAGCGATGAGACTGTACATTGGGTACGTCGGATCGCAGCGCAGTGAAGCCGACAAAGGTATCCGCTTGAATACGAACTGAAATAAGCATCAGATTACAGTCCTGCAACCTCACGGCCACAGTGTTTGCAGACAGCCGCCCGTTTTTTGATGGTTTCTGCACAGAACGGGCATTCCCGTGTGAAAAAACGTTCATGTATTTTCTGTACCGAGGCTTCCAGTCTTTCCTGAATAAGCGGATTTCCCACTTTAAGATTTTTCAGAGGTTCGATAGCTTCCAGATCGCCGATATCACCAATCATATCAGCGGCTTTCATCCTGACGCGCGAAGGTTCCGTTGGATCCAGAATGATTCTTAGAACGGATGGCGAGTCTTTAGCGACATAACAGTCCGCCAGAATGGAAAAGCCTTTTTTGATATTTTCCTTCAGCACGGCTTCCTGCGCCATGACTTCATTGTCAACGACCTGACCGGTGCCGCCCATGGGGCTGAAAACCGGCATCAGCTCGAATTGATCAGTTCCGGGATAATTCATGCACCGATAGGATGCTGTGTGTGCGTAATGTTCCTTGATGTTGGACCACCCCTGCGTATAAAGAGGGCAGTTGTCGTTAAAGCATAAAAAAAGATAGGGAGCTCCCCATCCCAGGCCGTCTCCCATCGGAATCGACGGCACTTCCCAGATATTCATTTCAACGCCGCAATGCGGACATTTGGGTTTTTCCTGAGCCAGAATTTTTTCCAGCACCTGCTCTTTGGTTTCATACATAGGGGTATCCTCCATAGGTGAATCTGAAACCTGCTTTTCATACCCCCTCATGCCGTTTCAGCGTAAGCGATGTATGAATACCGGTTATCAGTTGATATTTTTCCACAAGCTAACCTTGTTTCCGGTTTTGTCAATAAAAGGGTTGTATCCGCCTGCCATATTCGATGGGTCTCATATTGATAAGTTGTTCATAACGTAGTAAGTCACGATAACACAACAGGGTATTGATTGTTCTGCCTTCGAAAAAACAGGGAAGCATTCTACAATAATAACGAATCAACACGAGGAGGAGCGTTACATGGTGCGAACAGAGATTTCACTGTTTTTACAGAATGTCCCCGGAGAACTTGGGAAATTGTCCAATTTGCTGTCCAACGCAGGTATTAATATCGATGCATTGACCATACAGGATGCCTCCAGCTATGTAAAAGAACTCTTTCAGGCCAGGGGAAAATCATTGAAACGGATTGCGTCGGCGGCCAGCTATAATTCCATGCGTAAGGATTCCGCGGAGCATGCGTTGATCCGCCTCCTGGTGAACAATACCGACAAGGCCGTCGATCTGTTGTCCAAAAATGAATATGTATTCGACATGCAGCCGGTAATCGCTATCGAGCTGGACAACAGGCCCGGAGAACTCGCCAGAATCACCACCCAGTTCGGTGAAGAAGGCATCAATATCAATTATGTTTATGGTTCGGTTTCATCCCCGGATGCCAAATGCCTGTTTGTGTTCTGTCCGGAAGATATCGAGAAGGCGTCGACGATTTTCAAGGACTGATGCGGCGCTGGCGCGGCATGCGGACTTTTTACGAGGCCGTCTTTATTGTTTTTGCACTGGAATCAGCAGCATGGGGGTTTTGCTCCGGCTGCACACCTTGTGAGTGACGCTGCCTGCCCAGAACGCTTCCATGCCTGACTTTCCGTGTGTCGCCAGAACAATGATGTCTGCCTGCGTCTTTCCGGCCAGATCGCTGATGACTGCGGCGGGATCTCCGCGCAACACCTGAGTTGTGGTGTAAATACCCTGGTTCTGAAACGACGCTGCCTGTGTTCGCAGGTATGACGCCGCATGCTGCGCGGATATTTCCAGCATGCGGGATGTGGTTCCCGGAAGAAAGCGGCTGGTGACGGCCATAGTACCGGAGACGGTGGTAAATCGAGGGATGACCATGGTCATGCAGACAGCGGCGCTGCACGTTTTTGCCAGCATGAGGACTGCCGAAAGCGCCTGCTCGTGATCAGAATCGCCATCGAGCGGAACCAGCAGTATCCGGCATGAAAACGCCGGATACTCACTGCCGCTGTCCGGACGGATCAACAGCGTCGGAATGACATCCAGACGGATCACTTTCTGGGCGATGCTTCCCAGCATAAGATGCAGCGCCCTGCCACGGCCATGTGAACACATGACAATCAGATCGCAGGCCAGTTCGTTGGCATGGGCTGTGATGCTTTCCGCCACGTTATCCACTTCCGAGGTATGCACATGGTGGTTGACGGACGCCGATTCAGGAAACCATCGGCGTGAAATGTCGTTCAGATAGGCGGCCGCAGCCAAGGCGTTGTTCAGATGAGGCTGACCATGAACGCTGCGGGGGGCGTTTTTCTCAATCATATGAAGCAGCGTCATCCGCGTCTGAAATCTGTCAGACAGATACCGGGCTGCAGGAAGTGCGGCTTCCGCCAGTTGGGAACCGTCCAGGGGCACCAGAATATGAGTAAACATAGAAATCACCCCGCGATGAGCGTCTGATAGACCAGATAGATATTGAGAACAACAATGACGGTTGCCGCCATACCTGCCAGAATGGTGGTGAAGCGGCGGTTTACCAGCTCTCCCATGATGTCTTTCCGGCGGGTGAACATGATCAGTGGTATGACGGCGAACGGTAATCCGAAACTAAGCGCTACCTGGCTGACGACAAGAGTGCGTGTTGGATCCAGTCCCATGCCGATCACTGCGAGTGACGGCGCCATCGTGACCAGGCGACGAATCCAGACAGGGATGTGACGTCGCAGAAAACCCTGCATGATCACTTGTCCCGCACTGGTGCCTACGGTAGAGGATGACAGCCCCGCAACCAGAAGCGACAGGCCGAAAAACCAGCCCGCAGCCCTTCCCAGAAGCGGCTCCAGCGTCCGGTAAGCTTCCTGGATACTGGCGATATGGGCATATTTCGTGGTGTGAAATGTGGTTGCCGCCATGATCAGCATGGCGGCGTTCACAAAACTGGCGCCTCCCA
>DAIEFO010000310.1 GCA_027325475.1 Desulfobacteraceae bacterium
TGGGCCTTATCCGGCCGAAGCGCCGCAACAATACTGACCACCGGGCTTTCAGGCGGTATTCCCAGATGAACGCGGGCTTCCTGAGGCGTAAGGCGGGACTGAAACCGTTCCGGATCCACCCCGTTGTAAATGACCCGGATTTTGGCGCGGGGAACCTTTTCTTCCGCAGCAATGTAATCGCCGTGTCCTTCGGCGGCGGCAACCACAGCATCGATACCCAGGTGAAGTATCCGCCTGCCGAACATGGTCAGTGGATGAAAGGGATATCGTTTGTAGGTTTCGTTTTCCCAGTTGACGCAGCGTCTGACACCTGCAAGCTTTGCGGCCAGAACGCCGAAGAACAGCGTGTTGAGGTGATTGATTAAAAACACGGTGTCCGTTTGAAAATCGGTCAAAACCTGCGCCAGTCTGAAGACGCCGGCCAGGTCGAATTTATAGCGGATGACACCGGTTGTGACCGGAAAACCCAGGTGCAGCATTTCTTTTCCGAGAATCCCCGGTTCTCTGAGAAACACCAGATGCAGATCGAATTTTTCCCGGTCAATATGACGCAGCAGCTCAAGCAGCAACTGCTCGGCGCCGCCGATGGTCAGATGGGAAATGACAACGGCGACCCGGGTTCTGGAGGCGGCGATCATATATTATCTCCGTTTGTAATCCGTGATGACAGCTTCAAAAAGATGCACGAGTTTGTCCATTTGGTCGCTAATGAGAAGCTTTTCTTTGACAAAGGATTTTCCGGCGGCGCCCATATCCATCAACCGCTTTCGGTCCGACAGCATCATCGCCATTTTCTGTGCCAGGTCGTCGCTGTCATTGGGCGTAAAAAGCCATCCGGTAACGCCATCTTGCACCTGTTCCGGAATGCCGCCAATACGGGACGCCGCCACAGGCGTTCCGTAAAGAAAACTCTCGTAGATACTGAGCGGCGCATTGTCATACCAGCGGCTGGGAACCACACTGAACAGGGCTTCGGCGATCCATTGCGTCAGCGTCTTTCCGGACATGAATCCCGGAAAGTGAATGCGCGACTTCATATGGGGTAAAATACGCTCTTGCAGCCGCTGCGCTTCATCGTCATAGCTTCTTCCGATGATATGCAAATCGATGCCGTCCGGATTCAGCTTCTGAAATGCATCTACCAGGGTATCGATGCCCTTTTCGTAAGATATTCTGCCGAAATAGACAATATAATTTTTTTTGGGCCAGGTTTTGTCCCGGTCTGTGGTTCTTTCCACCGGATACTGAAGCACCTGAATGCGTCTTTCGCTCCGCTTTTCTCCAGCCCGGCGTCCTTCACCTTCGCGGCCCTTTCTTCTGTCGCCTTCCTGGCGTCTTTCCACCGGATAGGGCAGCAGGTGGAGTTTCTTTTCAGAAAATCCCCCTTGTGTGAGCATGGTTTTCATGAATTCGCAAGGCACCACCACAGCATCCACCAGATCGTAGATACCGATCAGACGATGAAGATACATGGCCGCGACCCGAACCGCGGAAGCGGCGGTATGGTTTTTGACACACCGATGGCGAAGGCCGTGATAATATTGTCCCTGAACGCAAAGAGTGCAGGGATTTCCCTGACGCAGCAGCGAATATCCGGGACAGATCAGGTTGTAATCACCGATCTGCATCACGATCGGAATGTGATGTCGTTTGAGCGTATGAAAGACGCTGGGCGACATGTAATTATAAATGTTCAGTACATAGGCGACATCCGCGCCTTGAACGGCACAAAGCAGCCTGTTCAGCTTGATTCTGGCTTCGATGGAATACGTGCTTCGGTCGAGAAACCGCAGGATGTTGGCCGGAGTGAACCGGATGCTTCCCAGATGCGCCTGCGCCGGATCACCCGGCGGATCCAGAAAATAATCCTGATACTCTGACGGCCACGAACTGGCGTAGCGAACACTGAACGGAATGGCCGTATGCCCTCGGGCCGCCAGATATTTCATGGTATTGTAAAGATACTTTTCAGTGCCGCCATTTAGAAAAAAATATTTATTGCAGAACAGAATTTTCATCAGGGTTCTTTCAGTTCTATCCGGAAAAGCCCGATGCCGTTGAAACCGATATATCCGGATATCGGCTGTCCGGCGTTCAGGATGATGGCGTTGATATTGACGGCAGGGATATCCATCGGAACTTTCTGAAACGAGGCGGCCCCGTCGGTGCTGACAAACAGCCCCTCCGCAGCCCGGACATCATACCGGATGGTGCCGGCCATCACAACTTTCGGCTGCCCGGGAGCAAAAGCAACGCAATTGACCGCCATTTGTGAAGATGACGGCACCGGAAGGCGGACTTCTTTCCAGGCAACACCTCCGTCCTGGGTCGTCAGCACGGTATTGCCGGCGCATCCCGCCACCATCCGGGACGGATCGGCGGAATCAGCGGCAATACCAAATACAAAAAGGTTTCCATGGGTCATCTGCCGCCACGTACCGCCGCTGTCAGCAGATTTATAGATGCCTCCGGACTGGGTAGCGGCAAACAGCGTGCTGGGATGCCTGGGGTCGATCCACAGCGCCCCCGCCCCCCTGATATACGGCACGGTCAACCCATTGTTGACAGGAAACCAGTCTTTGCCGTCATTGACGGTTTTATACACGCCATATCCATTGGCGCCTGCATACAGGATGTCGCTGTCAAACGGATCCATCACGATGCTGCCGGCCATTCCGTCCACATAGCCAAGGTGGGGTAATGCCTCGGCGGGCCTGGGAAACCCGATATCGCGCCACGTATTTC
>DAIEFO010000311.1 GCA_027325475.1 Desulfobacteraceae bacterium
CATATGAGGATTGTGAAAAATGAATTGCAGCAGTTTGTGCAGAATATCCATGTCCGTCACCGCGCCGGGCCGGAAAAGTGAGACGACACAAAGAGTATTGCCGCCAGCCGGCGATAGAATTGGAGCATATACTGATTAAGAGGATATATCTGCTTTTTAAAGCGAGTTACAAGCCAGATGCTGACAATGCCTGCCGCCAGCCCGCCGATCACATCCAGCGGAAAATGAAGACCGGCATAAACCCTGGACCAGGCCGTCAGACATGTCACCACTGCCAGTAGTCCCCCGGAAATACGTCTGCGACCGACCAGCAGCAGATATCCGGTCGCCGCGGTCAGAAGACTGACATGATCGCTGGGGAAGGATGTTTCTGGAACATGCGGAATGAGCGGAGCGCAAAGTCCTTCCATGAATGGTCTGGGGTGATAATATACCAGGCCGATGGCCTGATTGATGATGAGCGCCAGAAGCGCTGCTTCGGTGGTTTCTATGAGTGCTGTCTTATGTGCGACATCCGATAAAAACCACAGCAGGACAAGCATTCCTCCCAGCACATAAGGTCCGAATGAGGCGCAGAAAACAGCCAGCATATCCAGCATGGGGCGATGACCCGCTCCGTTATGAATCCATTGAAACAACAAAATATTGAACTTTTCCATCATGATTGTCTCTCTTTTGCAGGGCACTGAATAAAAATAGATATGTACAACGTTTTATCCTGGCGTTCAATGGGTAATATCAACCCGAAATTTGACGGCTTCGTAGTGCGGCCAGGCAAGGCCGCTTGTTTTAGTGGGGAAAAGCCCACCCCGGGCTGAGGATGGCTGAATCCCGGCAGGGAGGCGTTGATCAGCAACGTCGGGAAGACGAATATTTGACAAGCCCCAATATCAGCGCGCTACGGTGATATTGGGGCTTGTCAATCTGGTGAAAGAACTGCTCAAAAGCGCCGATGAATTCTATCGTATAGTTACCTGATAGTTACGGCAGTAACAGTTTGATGACTGATAGAATCATCCATTGGAAAAAATTAATTACAGGGTTGAGAACGCCAAAATAAAGCAGTGCTATGATAATAATAAATCCGTAGCGTTCAATACGGAAAAAGAAATTCTGAATATCTGGAGATACAAAACCCATCAGAATTTTGGACCCATCGAGAGGTGGCAGTGGGATCAGGTTGAAAGCGGCCAGAATGATGTTGATTTGAGCCAGATAATGAAGAAGCACCGATGGCAAGCCTGATGGCGGAAGGGACAACAGGCGATTCAGGAAAAGGGCACAAAACGCCAACAGCATGTTCATGATGATCCCGGCGGCGGAAACCCATATCATCCCCATATGCCGGTCACGCAGTCGGCTGAAATTCACTGGAACCGGTTTTGCCCAGCCAAAACCAAAGACAAAGAGCATGATGGTACCGATGGGATCCAGGTGCTTAAGCGGATTAAGACTGAGGCGTCCCAGTGATTTGGCTGTCGGATCCCCCATGCGATAGGCTACCCAGCCATGCGCCAGCTCATGAAAAATGATGGAATATAAAAGTGGTATGGCAATGAGGATAAATGTAAGCGGATCTTTAATCAGCAGATTAATCAGGCCCATGGTATCTCCCTGTCGTCAGGTTTCTCTTTTCTCTTGTACAGGCTTTCAGAAAAATTCTCTGTCACTATCACAACAACTCTAAACAGCATTTCCCCCTCGAATTCACACAGGAAAAATCCCATTTCAGTCTGAATGAAGAACCGGTTGTGCAGCGCATGAACTGCCAGCCGATATTTAATCGTCCGAACAGGGCGTCAAACCGACCTGCCATCGCCACACCGGTATCACATTGATCTCGTAACGGATTTACCAGGATAAGTCAACACGGTCTCAGTGCGTCGTTCTTGGCGCCGGTATAAGGCTGTCTTTGAAAATAAAATATAGATTGACATTTATAATATACATATTTATAAAAAATGACGTTTTAAAAAATAAACAACCGCAGCATGCGGATTTTTACGAAGCCGTCAAATTGCCCCAAAGAATTCAAATTTATAACAGAGAGGAAAAAATGATCCGGCGATACCAGCGATATGTCAAGATTGGAATAACAATTGGTCTTTTGATTCTGATGCCATGTATGCCCTGTACAGCAGCCGATACAGGGAAAACGGACGCCGGGAAAAATACCGATGAAGACGTCATTCAGAGTCAGATATTCAAATTGGGTGAAGTGGAAGTTACCGGGTATTCCGAAGACACCAAAAACGTCACGACCGAGAAAATTACCAGCAAAGAAATGCGACTCTTCAACCGCAACAATCTGGCGGATGCCGTCAATCTGGAACCGGGCGTTACGCTCTCTGAATTCGGCGCCAGAAATGAAAAAATGGTGTATGTCCGAGGTTTCGATATCAAGCATGTGCCAATTTTTTTAGATGGCATTCCAATTTACGTACCGTATGACGGTTATCCGGATCTGTCGCGTTACAGCACGTACGATTTGTCGGAAATCGTCGTTTCAAAGGGATTTTCATCTGCTCTTTACGGACCGAACACCATGGGCGGCGTCATCAACATGGTCTCCCGAAGGCCGGTCAAAAAATTCGAATTCACCTTTGGCGAAGGTTATGCGACGGGCAATGCGTTTCAGGGATATACCAACTTCGGAAGCAATCAGGGAAACTGGTATATTCAAGGCGGCGGATCGTACGGCACCAGCGACCACTTCAATGTATCCCATGACTTTACGCAGACCC
>DAIEFO010000312.1 GCA_027325475.1 Desulfobacteraceae bacterium
TCACCAGATGAATCTGGATGAAATGGGGAACCCTCCGGGTATGAATGCCGGCGGCAACAATCAGATGCGTCAGCAGGCCATGAAAAGCATGATGGGCAGCATGAAAGTGACGCCTACTCAGGAAACCCGGACCATTGATGGTTACCACTGTCAGAAATACCTGGTGTCCGGAATGATGATGAACAGTGAATACTGGCTGTCCAAAGATGTCAAGGGATACGCTGAAATGAAACAGATCGCCCGGAAAGTATCAGGTGTTTTCGAGCAAAATCCCATGATGAAGCAGATGAATATCGCCGGTATGATGAGCCAGTTAGACGGCTTTCCGGTTGAAATGACCATGAAAATCATGGACGGTACATCCACTACGACACTGAAGAAAATCGAAAACAGAACGCTGGACAAATCTCTGTTTTCAATTCCGGCAGGATACACCCTGGTCAAGGATCCCATGCCGATGATGTCGAAATAACGAGTATGGTGCGCTGCCTCGGGATATTGCTCCCGCAGCAGCGCGCCCGCCGATCTGCAGCTTTCTGTGATTTCAGGAGATATCTGTATGCCGTTTGTCAGCCATCCCGGATTGCCGGGCAAGGTGTATGTACCTGAAATCCACCCCGAAATTCCCAAAAAACATCCCTGCGCCAATTGTTTTTCCTGCCAGCATTGCGGAGACGACCGGTGCCAGGTCTGTCGAAGCGACGGCAGGACGGAAGATATCCCGTCACAAGTAAAAACTGTAAAGGAGAACATGGTGTCAACCAGTGACTTATACGATTTGATTATCGTCGGAGGCGGCCCTGGCGGTTTTTCAGCAGGCATCTATGCCATGCGGGCGGCCATGAATACCGTCCTGATAGAAAAAGGCGCACCGGGCGGGCAAATGACGCTGTCTGGTGAAATCGAGAATTATCCAGGAGTTGAACATATTGGCGGCCCGGATCTGGCGATGAAATTTCATGAACATGCTCAGGCATACGGGCTGGAAATGCGGTTTCAGGAAGTTCGCGAAATTGAACCGGGGCGGGCATACCATTCTGTGCGTCTGGAAGACGGAACGAGCTTAAATGCCCACGCCATCATTCTGGCAACCGGCGGCAGCCCCAGAAAACTGAACATCCCCGGAGAAGACACCTATTACGGAAAGGGCGTATCCTATTGCGCGGTCTGCGACGGATTTTTTTTCCGGAACAAGACCGTCGTGGTGGTCGGCGGCGGCGACAGTGCGGCGGAAGAGTCTCTATATCTGGCCAAACTGGCCAAACACGTATATCTGGTACATCGCCGGGATACCCTGCGAGCCAGCAAGATATTGCAGCAGCGCATCCAGGCGGAATGCAAGATCGATGTCATATGGAACTCCATTCCGCTCGAAATCCTGGCGGACGAAAACGGCGGCGTCGCATCCATAGCGCTCCAGAATGTCAAAACCGGTGAATCTCAGAACATCACCACCGACGGCGTCTTCATCTTTGTCGGCTTCAAACCCAACAATATGCTGGTACCGGCGGGCGTCAAAATGAATGCCGATGGATATGTCGTTACCGATGACAAGTGCGAAACCAGCATTCCCGGTTTGTATGTCATCGGAGATTTGCGCCAGAAATATGCCCGTCAGATTGTCATTGCCGCTTCGGACGGCTGCACGGCGGCCCTGGCAGCAGCCCACTACGTGGAAAACAGAAAGGCTGTTGACGCAGAGAACGCCTGCCATCTGATATAAATTTCAACCGTGTATTGAAAAGACGCCGTCATCATGAGATATTCGCCCATTGACCCATCCTTGTTCATCCAGAACCGCAACCGGCTGAAATTGCTTTTGAAACCGCATTCTCTGGCTGTATTTCATTCCAGCGATGTCATGCCGACCAGTGCGGACGGACAGCACCCGTTTGTGCAACATACTGATATCCTCTATCTTTCCGGCATGGATCAGGAAGAAACTGTTCTGGTGCTGTGCCCGGATGCTGTAGAGGAAAAACATCGGGAAATTCTTTTTATCCGGGAGACCAGCGAACGCATCGCCATCTGGGAAGGCCCGAAATACACCCCGCAGGAAGCAAGCGAGATTTCCGGTATTTCGACCGTTTACTGGACGCGCGAACTCGAATCTGTCTTCAGGACGCTGGTCATTGAATCTGAAACGATATATCTGAACACCAATGAGCATCTGAGGACGGAACCTGTCGTGGAAACACGTGATATGCGGTTTCTGAAATGGTGCATGGCCACATATCCCTTGCACCATTATGACCGCCTGGCGCCTCTCATGAACCATCTGCGTGCGGTCAAAGCGCCTCAGGAAATTCGTCTGATCCGCCATGCCGGTCAGATCACTGAAAAAGCGTTCCGGCGGGTGCTGTCTTTTATTCAATCGGATGTTTGGGAATTCGAGATTGAAGCCGAAATTATTCACGAGTTTTTAAAAAACCGTTCGCGCGGTCCTGCCTACGCTTCCATCATTGCTTCCGGAAAAAACGCCTGCATTCTGCACTATGAACACAACGACCATCCATGTCGTCCCGGAGACCTCGTGCTGATGGATTTCGGCGCTGAATATGCGGGCTACGCCTCCGATATGACGCGGACAGTACCGGTCAACGGCAGATTCACCCCTCGCCAGAAAGCGGTTTACAACGCTGTGCTGCGGGTGTTAAGAGCCGCATCCGCCATGCTGACGCCCGGCAACGCGCTCATAGAATACCAGAAAGCCGTCGGGCAGGTG
>DAIEFO010000313.1 GCA_027325475.1 Desulfobacteraceae bacterium
CAACATTCAAAAGTTCCTCGGGTTTGACGGGTTTGGAAATGTAGTCGTCCATCCCTATTTCGAAGCATTTTTCACGGTCCCCTTTCATGGCATGCGCCGTCATGGCAATGACAGGGATATGGTGATCGATGACCTTCGATGAAGGGTTGCGTATCTGCATGGTTGCTTCAAAACCGTCCATATCCGGCATGACCACGTCCATCAGCACCATATCATAGGCAATCATCGTCAATGCTTTTACCGCCTCGAAACCGTTTGAGACCGTATCTGAATAATAACCGAATTTTTCCAGCATCTTTCGGGCAACTTTCTGGTTGACCGGATTATCTTCGGCCAGAAGGATACGGATGCTGCGCTTTTTCTCTTCCGAAAGGGTATGGCGCGTCACAATCGGTTTGGCGGGTTTTTTGACGATAGTCAGCGGCATTCCCAGCACGGTGGAGATACAGTCAAAGAGCTGATAATGTTTCACGGGTTTGGTGAGATAGGCTGAAAAACCGATATCCTGAAGCAGTTCAGCATCTCCGCGCTTACCGGCGGATGTCAGCATGACCAGAATCGTATCGGTTGTCAGCGGATTCGCCTTTATCTTTCTACCCAGGGACTTTCCGTCCATTTCCGGCATCAGCATATCCACAATGGCAAGACGGAAAGGATGCCCCCTCTCCACAAATTGATGCAGCAACGTCAGAGCTGTCTCGCCATTTTCCGCTTCTTCCACAAGACAGTTCCATGATTTTAACTGCTCCTTCAGGATTCGACGATTGACCGCGTTATCATCGACAACCAATATCCGCTGCCCCTGAATATTTACAGTTTGAGCCGGCTCTCTGGCAAGCCTATTGACCTGTTTTTCCAGAACTGCCGTAAACCAGAATGTTGACCCATGACCTTCTGTACTGTCCACGCCGATATCGCCCTGCATCATATTCACAATGCGCTTTGAAATCACCAGCCCCAGCCCCGTTCCGCCAAATCGGCGGGTAGTGGAAGCATCCACCTGCGAAAAAGATTGAAACAGCCGGTATCGTTTGTCTTCCGGGATGCCAATTCCGGTATCGGATACCAGAAAGCGAACCGTCACAGAGCGGTCATCTTCTTTATCGAGAACAGCCTGAATCATCACCTGGCCGCTGTCTGTAAATTTGATGGCGTTTCCCGCCAGATTCATCAGCACCTGACGAAGCCTTCCCGGATCGCCTTTCAATAAAGAGGGAACGTCATGATGTACGAGGCAGGCAAACTCAATACCCTTTTCAAAAGCCTTGGTGGATAACAACTCAGAAACTTCTTCCACCATAATCCGGATGTCGAAATCGAGGATTTCCAAATCCATTTTTCCGGCTTCGATTTTTGAAAAATCCAGTATGTCGTTAATGATGGTCAGCAGAGAATCCGCGCTGCTGCGAATGGTCTCGGCAAAATCGCGCTGCTCGGGTGTCAAATTGGTATCCATCAGCAATCCCGTCATTCCAATGATACCGTTCATGGGTGTGCGGATTTCATGACTGGTGTTGGCCAGAAATTCACTTTTGGCCATGCTGGCCATTTCTGCAGCGAGCCTGGCTTTTTCAATTTCCTCCCTTGCACGAACCTGCTCGGTAATATCCGAAAAACTTTCCAGAAAATATTCCTGCTGATGAATGATGATCGGCGTTATTTTTTTCAGAATCGGCAGGTGTTCTCCGTCAGCACGAATCAGTATCTGTTCCGAACTCTCGGTCTTGAACCCCGCGCCGACAAAAGGGCATTTGCCTTCAAGCCCCGGGCAGATAAAATGCTGGCACATCTTTCCGACAATCTCCTCCTTGGGCAACCCAATGAGATTGGCGGCGTAGGGATTGATATCGGCAATGACATGGGTATTGGCGTCGATAATGGCAACCCCGGTCTGCACGGAATTCAAGACCAGACTCAAGCGCTGTTCTGATTCCACCAGCCTGTCTTCGGCGCGCCTGCGTCTGGCAATGTCCTGTTCAAGCTTTCGCTGAAGCGATACCAGCTCGTCATTGACCCGTTCGAGCTCACGATTCTTATGTGCTGCATTTTCGTAGGTGGAAAACAGCAGGTCTATGATCTGTTGACGTCTTGAGGTGATGAGATGTTTTTTTCCGGCAAAATATATCTCGATGCCATGCGCATTTTCTGCCGAATTTCTAAACTTCTGGTTCAAGAGCACCGTATGAATGCGGGAAATCAGCAATTCTTCGCTGTAAGGCTTGGTTACAAAATTATCGGCGCCGCATTCAAGCGCCCGGATCACATCTTCCGGTTCGGAAAGCGCTGTCAGAAGAATAACGGGAATATCATGAAATGATTCACGGGTTTTTATGTAAGCGCACAGTTCATAGCCCGTCATATTCGGCATGATAATATCGCTGATCACGATACGCGGACGGACAGATTCGAGAAAGAGCACAGCGTCCTTGCCATCCTGTGAGACTAACGAGCTGTATCCATTCTTTTCAAGTATGCTTTTCAGCATGTTTGCCTGTACCTTGCTGTCTTCAACAATCAGAATGTCAAGATTTTCATTCATGGGAAATATGATGGCCTTGTAAAATCAATTTTCAGACGGTTTCGTACTGGCATAAAAATGTCTGTTCGCAGACAGATCGCGCAAACTCTTGAGCCGAAGCTCTTTATCAAGCCCTCCTTGGATCACGCAGAATAACAGAGTGTCAGAATTCTTAT
>DAIEFO010000314.1 GCA_027325475.1 Desulfobacteraceae bacterium
TTTTGCCGCTGGATGTCTTCTGGAAACTGCGTATTGCCTGCTGTGGCGGGTCAGTCACTACCGCGTCCTTGTCAGTGGCGCCGTCAAAACGCTGGGAGCGGTTGCCGCCGTGTTTGCCGTTGACAGGTCACCATCACTGGCTTTTGTTACCGTTCTGTTTTTATGTTTGTTCTTCTGGGAAATCGGCGGTCAGAATATTCCGAACGACTGGACGGATATCGGCCCGGATGCACGGTTCGGGGCAAAAACGATCCCGGTGCTTTTAGGACCACAGCGATCCGCGCTGCTGATCATCGGCAGCATCTTGATGGCATTGCTGCTAATCGTGGCGGTATTCAGATGCTCATCAGCGCCCTATGCAGCGGCATATCCATTCGCTGCTGTATCGGCGGGAATTTTTCTGCTGCTCATGCCGGCCCTTCGACTCTGGAATTTTCAATCCTGCCAGAATGCCATGAGCCTCTTCAACAAAGCCAGTTATTATCCGCTGATGTTAATGATCATCGCACTTGTCCGGGCACTGGCATAAGGCTGAAAAATACTGCCGCGAACTTGAACGGCTCCGCAATAGATGAGCCATCGTAAAAAGTCGAATTCCGGACGGCTTTGTAAAAAAGTTCACAGGCCAGGCGCGCGAATCCGCAAAGCGTGAGGCGTACTTTTGGGTACGCCGCAGCGGTGAAGGATGCAGCGTTGGCGCAGCATCCGGATTTTTTACGAAGTCGTCAATGTTCAATAGTTTCCATGCCGGATGATCTCTCCGTCTGTCAGATAGATGACTTCTTCGGCGATATTGGTGGCATGGTCGGCAATCCGCTCGATGTGACGGGAAATCAGAAACATGTTGATGTAGATACCGGAAAGTTCCGGATGCGCCTGGATGGACCGGTTCAGTTGTTCATAGGCCTGACGGACATAGGCGTCCACCTCGTCATCCATCAGGCATGATTTGAACGCCATATCCGTATCGAGCTGCACCAGTGCGTCCAGACTCATCTTGAGCATGGCGCGGGCTTTTTCTCCCATTATCGCATAGTCGAAAACAAACGCCGCACTTTTATCTTTGGAGATCGTCTTGATACGGTGGGCGATGTTGACGGCTTCATCGGCGATTCTTTCAAGATCGCTGTTGATCTTGATCACGCTGACCAGAAAACGCAAATCCACCGCCACAGGTTGATGGAGCGCCAGCACTTTGAGGCATTCCTCCTCAATTTCAACCTCCATGTCATCGACTTCATAATCCATCCGGTCGATCTGCACCGCCACTTCGGCGTCCCGGCTCTGAATGCTGCTGATAGCCATCCGCACCCGATCTTCAACCAAAGCTCCCAGGCCCAGAATGCTTTTTTTGATTTTTTCCAGTTCTCTCTGGAGATGTTTTGCCATAAATACCTCAAAATCAGCCAAAACGGCCGGTGATATAGTCTTCCGTCTGCTTGAGTCTGGGACGGGTAAACAGGGTGTCTGTTTCATCCATTTCAATCAGTTTGCCGATGTAAAAAAATGCGGTCATATCGGATACCCTGGCCGCCTGCTGCATACTGTGTGTCACAATAATGATGGTGTAAAGCCGTTTAAGCTCACCGATCAGGTCTTCGATTTTCTGTGTGGCAATGGGATCCAGCGCGGATGCAGGTTCATCCATCAGAAGCACTTCGGGTTCGACCGCCAGCGCCCGTGCAATACAGAGCCGCTGCTGCTGCCCTCCTGAAAGCCCCAGGGCGGATTCGTGAAGCCGGTCCTTGATTTCATCCCACAACGCCGCTTTTTTCAGACTTTCTTCAACCCGACCTTCAATCAAGGTTTTGTCTTTTATCCCGTTGACCCGCAATCCATACGCCACATTTTCAAAAACAGTTTTAGGGAAAGGGTTGGGTTTCTGAAAGACCATGCCCACACGGCGCCTGAGCATCACCACGTCCACAGCCGGATCGTTGATATTGAAATCATCCAGTATGATCTGACCCTCAACCCGGCTTGAGGGAATCAGATCGTTCATCCGGTTCAGGCAGCGCAGAAAAGTGCTCTTGCCGCAGCCGGAGGGGCCGATCAGCGCGGTTACCTGAGATGGCTTGAAATCAATGGAAATGTTATACAGCGCCTGCGAATCGCCATAATAGAAATTGACGTTTCGAGCACTGATCTTGACAGTTTCGGTCATTATTATCCTCTGTTGACGGCGGCATATCGCTGTTGACGCGCAAAATGCGCTGTCGCAACGCTGCCGAATAAACGATGTTACTCTCAGTTTGTTAGAAAACGATTAAAAAATCAAACGAGAAATGATGAACGGCGGTATCGGCGTATCATCACACCTCAGTGGGCAGGTGAATGATAAACATGCTGCCTTTTCCGGGCGTACTCTCGACCGTTACATGTCCCCCGTGTGCAGCGACAATATGTTTGACAATGGCAAGCCCCAATCCCGTTCCGCCCAGTTTACGGCTTCGGGATTCATCTACGCGGTAAAACCGCTCAAACAGACGCGGCAAATGTTCGGCTGGAATTCCCATGCCCTCATCGCGGAAGGTAATGGACGTTTCAAAGGATGACGCATTGGCGCAAATGTCAACGCGACTTCCGGATTCACTGTATTTGATGGCGTTGTCCAGAAGATTGGTGAAGAGATCGAGGAGCGCGGCCCGGTCCCCCGGAAGCCGCAGGTCCCCGGC
>DAIEFO010000315.1 GCA_027325475.1 Desulfobacteraceae bacterium
AAATTTCTCGTTCGGAAATTATTTCAAGGAAAAGGCCATCGAGTTTGCCTGGGATCTGCTGACCAATGGGTATGGGCTGCCTGCGGACAAACTCTATGCTTCCGTGTTTCTGGACGATGATGAAGCCTATGGGTTGTGGCACAAGATGATCGGCCTTCCGGAAGATAGAATTGTCCGGCTGGGCGAGAAAGATAATTTCTGGGCGATGGGCGATACGGGGCCTTGCGGACCCTGCTCTGAAATCCTGATTGACCGTGGAGAGCAGTATGGGTGCGGTCGGCCCGAATGTCAGGTGGGGTGTGACTGCGACCGGTATCTGGAAATCTGGAATCTGGTTTTTATGCAGTTCAACCGGGATGAAACCGGAAAGATGACGCCGCTTCCCAGGCCCAGTATCGATACAGGTATGGGGCTTGAGCGGATTGTATCGGTGGTTCAAAATGTCGCCACCAACTACGATACGGATTTGATTCTGCCGGTTATGAAGGCGGCGGAAACGCTTTCCGGAAAGCGTATCGGAGAAGCGCATGACAGTGACGTGGCCATGAAAGTTATTGCCGATCACAGCCGGGCAGCCGCTTTTTTAATCGGAGACGGTGTGCTGCCGTCCAACGAAGGCAGGGGATATGTGCTGCGCCGGATTATGCGAAGGGCCATCCGCTACGGCCGCAATATCGGCCTGACCCGCCCTTTTCTGCACAAAACCGCCGAAACGGTCTGTGATATGATGAAATCGGCCTATCCGGAACTTTCCGAAGCTTCCGCTTTTATTACGAATGTAATTCAAAATGAGGAACGGCGGTTTTCCGAAACACTGGATAACGGCCTCAGACTGCTGAATGACACGCTTCAGGAGATGAAAGTTCAAGGCCGGACGGTCGTGCCGGGGGATGTGGTATTCAAGCTCTATGATACGTTTGGGTTTCCCGTGGATATTGTCCGGGATGTCATTCGCGATGAGCGCATGACGGTGGATATGGTCGGATTTGAATCCGCCATGGAAACTCAGCGGAGCCAGTCCAGAACCATAACAAAGTTTACCAGCGCCGGCGATGCTTTCAAGCAGCTGGCTGCAAACGGCGTCAAACCGGAATTTGTAGGCTATCACCAGACATCCTGCTCTGCGACAGTGCTGGTTCTGGCCATCGACGGGCAGGAAATTCCCGATGCGGCGATGGGTCAACAGATTGAGATCGTCACGGCTGTTACCCCGTTTTATGGTGAATCCGGCGGGCAGGCCGGGGATGTCGGTGTTATTACCAGTCATGATGTCCATGCCGGCCTTCAGATACAGATTACGGGAACGCTCAAAGATCCTGCGGGTATCATTATTCATCAGGGAAAGATCATTTCCGGAACCATCCGAAAAGGCGATTCTGTGGTGTTGACCGTGGACAGACAGCAACGGGAAGCCACTGCCTGCAACCACACGGCCACCCATATGCTGCATGCGGCTTTGCGCTCGGTACTGGGGGATCATGTCAAACAGGCCGGTTCCCTGGTCAACCCTGAAAGACTCCGGTTCGATTTCACGCATTTTTCTCAGGTGGAACCCGTGGCGCTGGAGCAGATTGAGCAAATCGTCAATCAGCGGATTCGAGAAAATGTTCCGGTGGATATCGAGGAAATGGACGCGGATATCGCCTTTAAATCCGGTGCCATGGCCCTGTTTGAGGAAAAATATGGCGACAGGGTCCGTGTGATTACCCTCGGCAGTTTCAGTAAGGAACTCTGCGGCGGCACGCACACACAGCGTACCGGCAACATCGGCGTGTTTAAAATAGTCTCGGAAGCCAGCGTGGCATCTGGCGTTCGACGTATCGAAGCCTTTACCGGAAAGTCCGCCATGAATCACATTCAGAAGACATTCCGGATGATTCAAGACAGCGCTGCACTGCTCAAAATCAGGCCGGACGATATGCCGCTTCGGATCGACAAGCTGCTGAACCATCAGAAAGCGCTTGAAAAAGAAGTGGAAAAACTGAAAGCGGACATCGCAAAAGGCTCTGCCGAAACGGCCATGGATGATATCCGGACGGTGGGCGATACGGCGGTTCTGGTGAAAAAAATTGCCGCGGATTCGCCAGCAGCGCTTCGGGATATGGCGGATCAGTTCAAGGATAGAATCAAGTCTGGTATTGTGGTTTTGGGCAGTGTGTCTGCCGGGAAAGTTCTGCTGGTGGCTCTGGTAACCAGGGATTTAACCAAACGCTTTCATGCGGGTGCAATCGTCAAAGAAATTTCAGGGCTTGTCTGTGGCAGCGGCGGCGGCAGACCGGATATGGCCCAAGCGGGTGGAACCCTGCCGGACAAACTGGATGAGGCACTTCAAAAAGTGTTCGAGGTGATTGCCAGAGGATAGTATTCAATGACTGTGTCTTCAAAAACCATCTGGAGCAAGGTTGTTTTGGCCTGTTTCATTATGCCGTCCCTGTTATGGGGAATGACATTTACGAAATCTCCGGATGGTACACACGAACTCATTTCCAGCCTGATGTCCCGAATTCAGAAACAGGATTCGCTCCTCTTAACCGATCCCCAAGGCAGAATTATTGCCTCCAAACATGCGAATCGGCTTATGACCCCGGCCTCCACCCTGAAAATTCTGACATCGTTGGTAGCGCTTCACTATCTGGGATCAACCTAC
>DAIEFO010000316.1 GCA_027325475.1 Desulfobacteraceae bacterium
TCATCCAGAACTCAGCGGCATGTCGCCGTGTATTGGAATTTTCCGCCCTGAATGTCGGGCCGAAAGTATAGACATCCCCCAGCGCCAGAGCGAACATTTCGGCGGACAACTGCCCTGAAACCGTCAGACTGGCTTCCTTGCCGAAGAAATCGCGGGATATGTCAAACGCATGGCCATTGGGTAACGGATGTTGGGTATCCAGCGTTGTTACCCTGAACATTTCACCCGCACCTTCACAGTCCGAGCCGGTGATGATAGGGGTGTGGATATAGTAAAATCCCTGATCTCTGAAAAACCGGTGGACAGCGTAAGACAGTTCGGAGCGGATACGAAACACCGCGCCATATTTGTTGGTGCGGGGTCTGAGATGCGCGATGGTTCTGAGAAATTCGTCCGAATGACGCTTTTTCTGAAGCGGATAGGATTCAGAGGCAAGACTGATAATGGCAACGTCCGACGCCTGAATTTCCCAAAACTGCCCTTTCCCCTGAGATGCCACAAGCGCGCCGGATACCGCAACTGCGGAGCCGGTCGTCAATTTCTGGATGTCATCATAATTGGGCAGGCTGCTTTGCACAATGACCTGAATGTTTTTGAGGCAGGAACCGTCATTGATTTCAATAAATGAAAAGTCTTTGGAATCCCTGCGGGTTCTGACCCACCCCTCAACCAGCACCTGATCTGAAGGATCAGTGGATTGTAACAGCGTATGGATTTTTGAACGTTTCATGCCAAACCCTTTATATGATCGTCTATGCGATATTCCGAGCCATGCAATTATCAGCGCCGGCATTGAATCAGAACGCTTGCTGGTTCTAACATGGATACGCGCTGCGATCAATATCAACCCTCTGCCGTCATGGACGGAATCTGCTTTGGAGATTTCATGAACACCAGTGAACAGCAGCAAATATGTTCTTTAAACGATCAACTGCCGCAGAATGTCCGCTTGCAATGGGTCAAAACCCCGGACAGCCGCTCTCATCTGTTCGAGGAATTTTGTGTTTCCCTGAATCAGTTTGCACCCAAGATTCAGGTTGTCCGCGAAACCGAAGACACCGCGCGTGTTCCAGAGCTTCGCATTCATTCACGAATACGATATCAGGCGCTGCCGTCAGGCCATCATCTGCCGCCATTTCTGGATGCGCTTTTAATGACGGAAGGCCAGAAAACGCCTGTCATTTCTTCAGAATTAAAGACGCTTCTGGATCAGGTATCCCTGCCTGTCGCACTGTCATTGTATATCGCCGAACAGTGCCCTTTCTGCCCTTCTGTCGTCCAGAGCCTTCTGCCTTTGGCGGCGGCGTCTCCGCTGGTGGAAATTACCGTGATCGATGCAGGGCTGTTTACGGAAATCGCCGAAAAAAATCATGTGCTGTCGGTTCCGACCCTGATTCTGGACGATGCGTTTCGATGGACTGGCGCCATTCCCATTCCGGAGGTGCTGGATGCCATTATCCACCGGGATCCGTCACGGCTCCAGGCCGATACGCTGATGCACATGCTGGCCGATGGCAATGCAGGAATGGTGTCTGAAATGATGGCAGCCAGAAACATGATTTTCCCGGCTCTGGTGGAGCTGTTGATACATCCCCGCTGGTCCGTGCGCCTTGGAGCGATGGTGGCCATAGAGACCCTGGCCGCCGAAAAACCGGTATTGGCTTCGCAGTTGCCGGATTTGCTCTGGCCGCGATTTGATATTGTGGATGACAAGATCAAAGGCGATATCCTCTATATGATCGGCGAAGTGGATCATGGCGGTTCCATAGAAAAACTTCGCGTGATTTCAGAAAAAAATCATGACCCTGAAGTTCTGGAAGCCGCTGAAGAGGCGCTGATAAAGATCAGCTTACGAAGCCGTCCGTAAATCGACTTTTTGTGAGGCCATCAGTATTTACAGTCTGGAAAAAATACTGACAATTTTCAAATGGAACATTACTGCTTCCGGCTGTGATCTAATATGGAATATATTAATATGTCAAATAGTTAATTTAAAATAAAGCCACATCGCTTCATCGGCATGGACATTGCTTTGAAGATATCTGAAAAGGTCCTTTCGACAACCGATACCCGGAGGTGATGATATGGCATCCAGCTTTCACATGACGGTAACACCCAATAAAAACACGCTGTATATCCAGATACAGGGTGGGTTCGACGGATCTTCCGCTCAGCAGTTGATATATACGCTGAAACAATACATGGAACAAACGTCCAGAATTATCATCAATACCGACAGTATTTCCTACTTCGATGCAACAGGATTGAACCTTTTCCGGTACCGGGTCGGAACAGCGGTGACATCAAAAACGCAAATGACATTTATCGGCGATAATTCATCCGTATTTCAATCCATCACATCACCCAGGCTTTGCCAGTGATGATGGACGACTTTTTACGAGGGTATCATGATTTATCCCCCTCACGATAGACAAGGAGGCAGTGTATGCTGGTACAAAACTGGATGAGCAAACCCGCCATTACCATAGACAGCGCGGGTTCCATGCAGGAAGCCATCAATCTGATGAAAACGCATCGTATTTCCATGCTTCCGGTCATGGAGAAAGAAAGTCTGGTTGGTGTCGTAACGGATCGGGATCTGAAAAGAGCCT
>DAIEFO010000317.1 GCA_027325475.1 Desulfobacteraceae bacterium
TTACCAGCATATGTCCAGGAAAGGAAAAAGCATGAAAGATGATATTTACAAGAGACTGTCCGAGGTTCTCGATACGCTTCCAAACGGATTTCCGGCAACTGAAAGCGGTGCTGAAATCAAGCTGCTGAAGAAAATTTTCAGACCCGAACAGGCGGAACTTTTCTGTGACATGAAACTGAGTTTTGAAACCGCGACTCAGATCGCCGAAAGAACCGGACGCCCGGTAGAAGGTCTGGAGGCGTTTCTGACTGGAATGTCACGGCAGGGGCAGCTTTTCATGATCGAGATGGGAGAGACGAAATTCTTCCGAATGATGCCGTGGGTATTTGGCGTCTATGAGTTTCAACTGGGCCATATGGATAAGGAACTGGCGGAACTGAATGAAGCCTATGCGCCGGTTTATGGAAAATCGTTTTTCGCCCATACCCCGCAACTGATGAAATCTCTGGCGGTTGAAACCACGATTCCGGTGCATCAGGAAGCGCTGCCTTATGAAAAAGTCTCCAGCATTATCGAAACCGGTCAGTCGTTTCTGGTTAACGAGTGCATCTGTAAAAAAGAGAAAGGACTCCTGGGAGCCCCGTGCGATCGTCCTGTTGAGGTGTGTCTGGCCATTGCCCCCATTCCAGGGTTGTTCGACAAGTCTCCGCGGGGAAAATGCATCACCAGGGAAGAAGCCTATGCGCTTCTGGACAAAGCTGAAGAAGATGCGCTGGTGCACCTGACCAGCAACGTCCAGGCAGGCCAGTATTATATCTGTAACTGCTGCAAATGCTGCTGCGGCGTTCTTGGGGCTATCAACAAACTGGGGATTCCTGCATCGCTGGTGATCAATTCCCGGTATTACGCTCAAATTGATGCGGATGCCTGTATTGGCTGCGGCCTTTGCGCCGACGAACGCTGTCAGGTGGGCGCCATTGAATCGACAGGTGATGTTTTCCGGGTCGCACCCGAAAGATGCATTGGCTGCGGCCTCTGCGTGCGGACTTGTCCGTCGGAGGCCATCCGGATGGTGTCCAAGGAACCGGAAAAAATCGTACCGCCGCCGATCACGGAAAGCGACTGGTTTGAAGAACGCGGACGTGAACGAGGGGTTGATTTTTCCCGCTACAAATAACAGCGGATCAGGTCTCTGTCCGCAGAACCCTGCCTTCTCCGGGATATATCATCCGCTCTTCCAGCGGTGTGGGCTGAGCCGGCGCCGGCCACATCTCCGGACGAGGCTCTGAACCTTCACGGGCGATATCCGTCGGGTGGCTGTCTTTATTGAGCGGATGGCTTCGGATATCCACCTCCGGTACAGGCGCACTGAATTCAATGGCGATATTGTTGGGATCGAATGTGTAAATCGAATGGATAAACCCATGGTCGATTACCTCGGAAACCCAGAAGTTCGAGGCTTCCAGCCGGTCTTTCACCTCCCAGAGATCATCGTCAGAGGAGACTTCAAAAGACACATGGTCAAACATGAACGGCCCCTTGACCGGAACCCCGTGGTCTTTCAACACGCCCTTATCGATACCCGGCCATTCAAAAAACGCTATCAGATCATGAGCGGATATCTCAAAAAAATAATGCCGGTATCCCGGACGCCCCAGACCTGCCACCAGACGCATTCCCAGCATATCCCGCCAGAAACGGATGGTGGCATCCATATCGCCTGTTGCCATTGCCAGATGGTGAATACCGGTATAGCGGATCACGTTAATTTCCCCGTATCATGATAAGGAGCATTTTGAACTGAACATCAGCCATCAAGGCATGAGGCGCCCCGGCTGGCATAATCAGCATCTGACCTGCTTTCACGGTTTGACTTTTTCCGCCGATGGTGATAGCGGCTTCTCCGTCTATCACTTGAACGACCGCATCGTAGGGCGATGTGTGTTCACTGAGCCCCTGCCCGGCATCAAACGAAAAAAGGGTTATATTGCCGGTATCTTTTTTTAAAAGCGTCTTGCTGACAACAGAACCAATGGCGTAGGAAATATCTTTGCTGATATCAAACGCAACACCTTTTGTCGTATCGGAATTACTTGTCATGTCGATCTCCTGAAAAATCCAGCGAACAGCTTCGCAAAAAGTTTTTCAAATCGTTTATATTCCATGTTTACCATTAACGCATATATCAAATTAAGGAGAAACTCTATGGAACTCAGCAAATCAATTCAACTCTGGTATGTCAATGCAGCATCGTTTGTTTTGTTTGTGATTCTATCGCTGACCGGCGTCATCAACTGGCTGTTTATTCCCCGCGGATCCGACATCGTAAATAAGGGTGGTTTTCTGATGTCACTCAGACATTTTTTCCGCGATGTGCATGAGTGGACAGCCTTTCTGTTCATCATTGTGGTGATTGTTCACCTTGTGCTGCACTGGGCATACATCAAGACCAACCTGAAAAAATATGGGATTCTGAAGTAACCTGCGCCGCAAAAAATGTCCTGAGGCTCGTGTCAACGGTTTGAACCGCACGGCACGCGCCTCAGGGGTAAAAACTCCGCATCACCTTCCGCAGATGTGTCAATACGCTTCCTCATACCCCAGGTCTTCAGATGTTGTTTTGGATTTGAACAAATGATAGCTCCAAGCCT
>DAIEFO010000318.1 GCA_027325475.1 Desulfobacteraceae bacterium
CTCGACGCCGGCCATTGACATGATGATGAACTATCACTGGCCCGGCAACGTCCGGGAACTCGAAAACTGCATCGAACGCGCGGTGCTGCTGTGCGATGAGGGCGTCATTCACAGCTATCACCTTCCGGCCACGCTCCAGACCGGTGCGGAATCCGGAACCCTTCCGGCGCACTCCCTCGAGGAGGCCGTGGCCAACCTTGAAAAGGAAATGATCATTGATGCGCTCAAAAACACCCGCGGCAATATCACCACCGCCGCGCAGCTTCTGAAGACAACCGTTCGTAAATTCGCCTACAAGGCCCAGCAATACGCCATCGATTACCGGAACTACCGATAAAGATTTCAGGGAAACAGGTAACTCATTTGTTTACATAAAAATCACTGGAATCTACGATGTCAACGGATCACATCCTGGTGCGCGGCGCCAGACAGCATAACCTGAAGAATATTGATCTGGATATTCCCAGAAACAGCCTGGTGGTCATCACCGGGCTGTCGGGCTCCGGAAAATCCTCTCTGGCATTTGACACATTGTACGCCGAAGGCCAGCGCCGGTATGTGGAGTCCCTCTCCACATATGCACGTCAGTTTCTGGAAAGGATGGAAAAACCGGATGTCGATTTTATCGAAGGGCTGTCTCCGGACATCGCCATCGAGCAAAAAACGGCAGGCCATAACCCCAGGTCCACCGTCGGAACCGTTACGGAAATCTATGATTACTTAAGGCTGCTTTTTGCCAGAGTCGGCACTCCCCACTGCCATCGCTGCGGAAACCCGATCATCAGCCAAAGCCTGGATCAGATGATGGATCACCTGATGTCTCTTGAAACCGGTTCCCGGATTATCCTTCTTGCCCCGCTGGTAAAAGAACGCACAGGAAGTCACGACAAACTGTTTAAACAGCTCATGCGCCAAGGGTTTTCAAGAGTCCGGGTGGATGGAAATTTTCAGGATATCGAACAAATCAAGGGGCTGGACAAAAAAACGCATCATACCATCGACGTGGTGGTGGACCGACTGATCATCAAAGCCGGCATCGAAAATCGGCTGGCGGATTCACTGGAACTGACCCTGTCGCAATCCAGCGGCATGGCGCTGATTGAAATTGTGGGACAGCCGGCGCCGCTTGTCTTCAGTGAAAAAGCTGTCTGCATTACCTGCGGCGTCAGTTATCCGCCGTTTACTCCGGCTAGTTTTTCCTTTAATTCTCCGCAGGGAGCATGCCCGAATTGCGATGGACTGGGCGCCATTACGGCTGTGGATCCAGATCTCGTTATTCCTAATCCTGAGCTGTCGCTGCGGGAAGGTGCGGTACTGCCGTGGGCTAAACGTGATTCCCTGCAATTTATCGAATTTCTGGAAGCGCTCACCCACACTTACGGCACCGATATCTACACCCCTTACAAAGAACTTCCCGAAGCATTTCGACAGGCGCTGTTGTACGGTTCAGGCGATACGCCTATCCGGTTTTACATCGAACATGGCGAACGTCGTTTAGACTACTCCAAACCATTTGAAGGCATTATCCCCAAACTGGAACGCCGCTACAAAGCCACGGATTCTTCCTGGGCCAAAGATGAAATCCAACAGTATATGAACTTTCGGCCCTGCACGGTATGCAGAGGCTCCCGGCTGAACCCAGCCGCCCGTTCCGTCCGCGTTCAGGAATATTCCCTGAGCGAGTTGACATCGCTGTCTATCAGCAGCGCCCTGGAAAAATTTCAACATTTCAAGTTTTCCAGCAGACAACAGATCATTGCCGACCGCATCTTGAAAGAAGTGGTTGAACGCCTGGGATTTTTACAGCATGTGGGACTTTCTTACCTGACCCTCGATCGCTCTGCCAACACGCTTTCCGGTGGAGAAAGCCAGCGAATCCGTCTGGCCACCCAAATCGGTTCCAAGCTGACCGGTGTTTTGTATGTGCTGGATGAACCCAGCGTCGGGCTCCACCAGAGAGATAACCAGCGCCTGCTGTCCGCGCTGAAGCAAATGCGGGATTTAGGAAACACCGTACTGGTGGTGGAACATGATGAAGAAACCATCCGGGCGGCAGATCATGTGGTGGATATAGGGCCTGGTGCAGGTATCCTGGGCGGTGAGGTGATGTTTTCAGGAAGCCCCGAGGAACTCGAGCAGAACAGCCAGTCCCTGACCGGTCAATATCTTTCCGGACGGAAACGGATTGAAACGCCGTCAAGACGAAGACCTGGAAATGGGCAATGGATTCGAATCGAAGGGGCCTGCGGCCACAACCTCAAAGAGATACGGACAGATTTCCCTCTGGGATGTTTTATTTGCGTGACAGGGGTTTCAGGTTCCGGCAAATCCACCCTGGTGCTGGAAACTCTTTATAACGCGCTGAAACAGCGACTGTACCATTCCCGTATTTCGGCAGCGCCTTACACCCAACTGGAAGGGCTCGAATTTATAGACAAGGTGATCAACATCGATCAATCGCCGATCGGCAGAACCCCCCGATCCAACCCAGCCACCTATACCGGCGTTTTCACCCATATTCGGGATTTATTCGCCAGAACCCAGGATGCTCGCCAGCGGGGTTTCAAACCCGGTCGCTTCAGTTTCA
>DAIEFO010000319.1 GCA_027325475.1 Desulfobacteraceae bacterium
AATCCTGCCAGGGCGTCTGCCGGCTGGGTCTGAGCGTATCTCTGAACAGATCGAGGTTAAGCGCCGTCTTGTCTTTGCGCATCGCGTCATCTATCGTTGCGAAAGCCGAAAAGTGGTCTGCCGTGGGTTTCAGATTATACAGCCATCCATGATTGAATGCGCCGAACCCATCGCCGTGGCTGGACAGGTGCAGCGAAACAGTCACGGTCAGTTCCCGGTTTTTCACCATGGATCTGAAATGCAGCGCACTGTCCAGAAGTCTGGCTTCGTGGATTGCGTCCTTGAGGATGGCTTTCTGACGGTTCAGCGCCAGCGGTTTTAAGCGCGCCAGCGCCTGCGCATCTTCGGCGTCGAGATGATCGAAGGATGGCTGCCAGTCCAGCTTTCGCAGAAAGAGACGCTGTTCGGCCAGTTCCTGAATTCTGTTCTGGCTGTCGGCGTTTGTCTGTGACAGCCGGAGTTGCATCAGCTCTCGGGAGATGTGATCTACCTGTGTCTTGATTTCATCGCTGATGGCTTTTTTAACCAGTGTTTCGAGAGATCCGGGTCCCTGATAATCCGGCGTTTCGGTGCTGTCCGTTTCTGCGGGGCGCTTTTTATCCTCCGATGTCTGGCTCAAAGAGGCGATGACTTTACGGGTGTCGCGGATCAGATCGCGGAGGTGTTTTTTCTCCTTGCGCAGATTTTTAGGGGAACTTTTCAGGCTCCACATGATGTCCCGCAACCCGGCCAGTGTCTGAGCGTGACCGCTGGTAGCCACCAGAAGAACGGAACGTTCCGGAGGGTTTTGTTTGAATTTTCTGGCCAGTTCCAGGAGCGTGGCGGCGCCGCAGGCTTCATCAGCGCCAGGAGAGTGTCCTGCCACATAGTCGGTGCTGTCGTAAAACGCCTCGATCATCACCAGATCATCCTGTAGCTTGGGATGGGTTCCGGGAATCAGGCAATAGACATTGTCACTGTCCGCCTCTTTCCAGACGGCCGTGGCGTTTAACACGGCTTCGGACGCGATGACGCCGTTTTGAGCACTTTCAAAGTCTCCGAAATATTTTCGGGCGTCATCGAGGGAAATCCAGAACCGCGGAAAATTAATGGGGGTGAGTTCTTCTTTATCTTCGAAGAGATACCGTGACGACTGCCCCCTGTCAATGTAGATCAGCGCTTTTGCCCCAAGGTTGGCGGCTTGAATCCAGTTTTTTCCTGAATCCAGCTCCATCAGCAGGATGGCGCCTTCTATGGGTTTGCCGTTCAGTCTGGACAGATCACCGTTTCCTGCATATACCAGCGGCCCCTTGAGACCCTCCGGAGCCGTCGCCTGCGGAGATATGGCATTAGCCAGAATCTGGCGCAGCGGGCATTGAGTCTGGCGCCCGGGGATGGTGAGCCTGCAATCGCCTTGCTCGCGGATGGGGGTGGAGAATCGCTCTGCGCCGACTTCGGAAAAACCGGTGGCTTCAAACTGTTTCCGGATATAGGCGGCGGCGGAACCGCACCCGAAACTTCCGGTGCTGCGGCCGTCCATGGTGGCCAGGGCATGAATGTCTGATGTAAAAGCGTCGGTTGTAAATTGGTCAGCCGCCATGCAGGGGATTCCGATCCAAAGAACGACGGCAAGCAGGGTGATGGCGCTGAAATGCTTCATGGCAATACGTTATCCTTGTTCGTGTTCGATTTTGTCGCCAACCTGCCCGATGGAAATCGAAAGCTCGTCCCGATTTTCGATTTTGTCGATTTTGCCATCCCGTATCCAGACGACTTGATCCGACACATTCAGCATCTTGATGTCGTGGGTGGCCGAAATGATCGTTACCCCGCGTTCACTGCTGAGTCTTTTGAGCAGATAGATGATTTCCTCACCGGTGTTCAGGTCGAGATTCCCTGTGGGTTCGTCCGCCAGAATGATCGCCGGATCGTTGGCAAGAGCGCGGGCGATGGCCACCCGCTGCTGCTGGCCCCCGGAAAGCTCGAAGGGCTTATGCCGAAAACGGTCTTTGAGGCCCACCATTTCCAGCAGTTGAAGGCCCTTTTCGACGGCCATATCATCGGAGACACCTGCAAATGTCATGGGAAGCGTTACATTTTCGAGCGCCGTCATGACCTGAATGATATTGAACGTCTGGAAAATATATCCAATCTTCCGGCAGCGCAGCCAGGCCAGTTCGTAAGCGTCCAGTTGGGCGATATCCACTTCACCGATAAAGACTTTTCCGGTGGAGGGTTTATCCAGGCCGCCGATCATATTGAAAAGGGTGCTTTTTCCGGAACCGGACGGCCCCATGATAGAGATGTAGTTGCCTGTAGCAATTTCGAGATTAACGCCTTTTAGCGCCAGAACATCCACTTTCCCCAATTTGAAAGATTTGGTGACATTGACAACCCGGACAATTTTTCTGGAGTCGGTCATGAAAACGCCTCGCTGCATGGAATATCGTTCAGGAAAGAATGAATTAGCTTTCTATGGCATACTCACATCAGCAGGGCAAGAAAAATTGACGGCTTCGTAGAAAGTCCGCATGCTGCGTTGCGCCGCACCCTTCGTCGTTGCGGCGTACCCAAAAGTACGCCTCACTCCTCAGGCTTT
>DAIEFO010000031.1 GCA_027325475.1 Desulfobacteraceae bacterium
CCCAGAAACCGTCCGTCCGAATCCACAACGGCGATGCGCTGGATATCGTTGTCATCAATGATCTGCATGACATCCTGCACCGAGGTGTCAGGCGCCACGGTATGAACATCCCGGCGCATGATATCGGAGACAAAATGCAGGTTTTCCACCCGAATGTCCTGCTTTCCGAAACTTTCCCAGTCTGGCGACTCTTTCATGATCGTGCGGAAGATGTCGAGCCGCGACAGCATTCCGGCCAGCTTCCCATGAACGTCCACCACCGGCATCCGCTTGATGTTCTTGCGAAGCATCATCTCCACGGCTTCCGTCGCCGGGCGCTCCGCCTGAATGGAAATCACCGGGCTGCTCATGATATCCGCCGCTTTTTTAGTGGTCAGAGACGTCATGACATCATCCACCCCGCCGCCGTTATGGCATGACGCCAGCAGGCCGAGCCGCACCGGCATGCCGCCTTTATAGATCAGATCACCCTGAGTGATGACACCCACCGGCCGGTCGTGGGCGTCCACCACCGGAACGCCCGTAAAGATGGAAGACAACAGCAACTGCACCACATCACAGAGCGGCGTCGAAAGCGTCACTTTCTGCGGAGACGGCGTCATGACGTCCTGAACCCGGATATGCGGATGCAGCAGCACCCGCTGGGTCTTGTGCGATACAACGTCAAGATTCCGGACCGCCAGAATGCCGCCGGTCACCATCTTTTCGATGTCCGGCAGCATACGGTCACACTCGAAGGCCGGCGCAACAATCATGATATAGACCGGCATGTTATAGGAGAGAATCTCCATATGCTGAGCCGCCACTTGTCCATTTTCATAGCATCCTTCCACGGCCCGGAACACCTGACAGCGGGCCGCGATTTTCAGCCCGTTGACATACTCCACGACAGCCCGTTGCAGCGGCGCTCCCTGCCAGCGCATCTCTTCGCTGGCGAATATTTCGATCACTCGATATGACAGCATATTCAACTCCTTATCTGACGAGGCCAATCCATGATCCCAGAAACATCAAGCCCTGATGAATCTTTCGGATGACTTCCACGACATCAATGCGACCCGCCCACATTCCTAGAAACACCAGACACATTCCGACAACATTGTTCAGCAGAAAATTCGGTATGGCAGCCACATAACTGTCTATCCGGATGGTGTTGACCGTTTCGAGCGCAAATGTCGAGAACGTGGTCAACGCTCCCAGATACCCGGTAACGAAAAAAAGCCGCATGGACGGGTTCATGATGTAGCTTCCCCGCTCACTCAGTGAAAAGGCAAGCCCGATCAGAAAGCACCCTGCGAGATTCACGATGAGGGTGCCCCACGGGAACCTGGTTCCGAAAAGTTTTACCGCCAGCAGCGCCACGGCATACCGGCTCAACGCGCCGATACTGCCGCCGATCATCACCCAAAGCACTTTTGTCATTGCAGTTTTTCACTCCCATGCCGTCTGAAGCGGCCATCGGAATATGGCCGCCAGCATACAGGTTTCGATGAGGCCCTTATCCAGTTGATGATAAAAAAACAGGTCGATGTCAAATCAACACATTGATATCAAAAGATATTTAAAATAAACCAGTTTCTACAAAATAAAAAGACTTCTATTTGAGGATTACGCCTCAAATAGAAGTCATCATTCCGGAACAAAATTGTTCGGACGGTTTTGGGCTGACTTCATAGCCGTGTACAATACACGTCAATCATTTAATAACTCTGTAAAATCAGATACAGCGCCATCTGTATTACTCCTAACAGAAAAATCAAAACGGTGTCAAGACAAAAAAATACGGATCCCCCTGATTCAGGTCAAGCCTGCCGCCATCCGGATAAAATAGCGATGGAAACGATCATCCCCGGTTAATTCCGGATGAAAGGACGTGGCCAGAAGGTGCCCCTGTCTTGCCGCGACAATACGTCCGTCCGGAAGACTGGCCAGTACTTCGACATCCTTGCCCACACGTTCGATCAGCGGCGCACGGATAAACACGGCATGAACCGGATGCTGATTTTCCGGTGTCTTCACCGCCGGAATATCCAGATCGGTTTCAAAACTGTCCACCTGACGGCCGAAGGCGTTACGCTGCACCACGATATCCATCACTTGCAGCATCGGTTGATCATGCCCTGTAGATTCCTTTGCCAGAAATATCGCGCCTGCGCAGGTACCCCAGACCGGTTTTTCTGATGCAAACTGGCAAAGCGGGGCCATCAGTCCGAACGCCACGCTGAGTTTACCGATGGTGGTGGACTCTCCGCCAGGAATGATCAAAGCGTCGATATTCGCCATATCCCTTGGCAAACGCACTTCCACAGCCCGAACGCCTACATGCGCGAGTATCTGGATATGTTCGGCAAAATCCCCCTGCAGCGCCAGAACGCCTATGGTCATGACGCCGCCTTTTTCGCATTTTCCGTCCACTGGCATGGAGATTACCACCCCCGAACCGCCAGATGTTCACTTTCCGGCATGGAACTCACCGACCGCCCGACCATGGGTTCTCCGAGATTGCGACTGACTTCGGCAATAATTCGCGGATCCCTGAAATGCGTCGTCGCTTCCACAATGGCTTTGGCTCGCCGCTCGGGATCTCCGGATTTAAAAATACCGGAGCCGACAAACACGCCGTCCACACCCAGTTGCATCATCAACGCGGCGTCCGCCGGCGTGGCAATACCACCTGCCGCGAAATTGACCACGGGCATCCGTCCCAGCTCTTTGGTTTCTTTCACCAGTTCGTACGGCGCGCCGATTTCCTTGCTGAAGGCCATGAGTTCTTCGTCCGGAAGCCCCACCAGTCTGCGGATTTCCCCCAACACCGTCCGGGCATGATAGACGGCTTCCACCACATCTCCGGTACCGGCTTCGCCTTTGGTGCGGATCATGGCGGCGCCTTCCCCGATACGCCGCAGCGCTTCCCCCAGGTTGCGGCATCCGCAGACAAACGGAATCTTGAAATCATGCTTGTTGACATGATGATGCTGATCCGCAGGCGTCAACACTTCGGACTCATCGACATAATCCACACCGATGGCTTCCAGTATCTGCGCTTCCACAAAATGCCCGATGCGGCATTTGGCCATTACCGGGATAGTGACCGCATCCATGATTTTATAAATGATATCCGGATCGCTCATGCGGGCCACGCCGCCATCCACCCGGATATCGGCGGGCACCCGTTCCAGCGCCATCACCGCACAGGCGCCGGCCTGTTCGGCAATTCTGGCCTGCTCCGGTGTCACGACATCCATAATGACGCCGCCTTTCAGCATCTGCGCCAACCCACGTTTCAGGCCAACAGTTCCAACGGTTTGATCATCCATTATTCTTTGATTCCTCCCTGCATTCCAGCGCCAGAACCCGGCGCCAGGTCATCTGTTAGTGCCAATCGGCGCAATGCCATCCGTTTTTCTCTACGCTTTGAATATGTTGGAAAAAATTGTGCGGGTTACTTCCAGAACGCATAATGGTGATGCACAGGACCATGCCCATGCCCCAACCGATAGTCCGCACCCGCCGTCAATGCTTCTGTAATATAGCACTTTGCTTTTGAAACCGCATCTTCAATTTCACATCCTCCAGCCAGGAATGCGGCAATGGCCGATGACAGCGTACAGCCCGTGCCATGCGTATTCGGGGTATCGATTCTGTCGCCCTCCAACCGGACAATGCGATTATCCGTCCGCAGATACAGGAAGTCAATACTTTGCCCGGATACACCATGCCCGCCTTTCAGAACAACAGCATCGGACCCGAAAGCGGAAAGTTTTCCGCATGCGGCTTCCAGTTCACTGTCATTGGCCTGTATCAGATGGGATAAAGGTTGATGCAACATCACCGCCGCCTCATGCAGGTTGGGGGTGATAACCGTCGCCAGAGGAAACAAAGTGGTAACCAGCGCCTCCACCGCATCGTCCTGAAGCAGAGAATCACCGCTGGTTGCCACCATCACCGGATCCACAACGATTTTGGGAATATGATATCGCTTCAGACACTCCGCCACCGTTACAACCACTTCCGGTGAATGCAGCATGCCGATTTTGACGGCATCAACGCCGATATCCTCAAGGACGGCTTCGATTTGCTGCTGGATAAAATCCGGCGGCACGGGAAATATCCCCCTGACGCCCCGCGTGTTCTGAGCTGTCACGGCGCAGATGACGGACATGCCATAACACCCCAGGGCGGAAAATGTCTTGAGATCCGCCTGAATGCCTGCCCCGCCGCCACTGTCCGATCCGGCGATGGTCAAAACCCGGCGATACTGCTTCATGGTGTTTCTCCCGATTTTACTGCAAAAACGGCTCTGCTGTTTTACTGAAGCCGCCTGATGGCGCACCATTCTCCGCACATGGAACAGGCCTGATGGGTTTTGACGCCTGAAGATACGGTTTCCACCTTCTCAAGGTACCGGCTGAACTTATCGCTGTCAATGGACAGGCGTTCCTGGGTATCCCAGTCAAAACTCTTTCTGGCCTGCGACATCTGAAGATTCCGCAATGCCGCATCCGGCCTTTTCCGCGCCAGATCCGCCGCCGCCGCCGCAATTTTGGAAGCAATGACCCCTTCATGAACATCTTCGAGAGATGGCAGCCGCAGATGTTCCGCAGGCGTTACATAACAGAGGAAATCCGCTCCGTACATCCCTGCCAGCGCTCCTCCGATAGCCCCTGCAATGTGGTCATATCCTGCTGCATAGTCCACAACGAGCGGCCCCAGAACATAAAACGGCGCGCCGTCACACAGCATTTTTTCTTTTCTGACATTTTCTTCTATCAGATGCAGCGGCACATGCCCCGGCCCTTCCACCATCACCTGCACGTTGGCGGACCGGCAGCGCCCCACCAGTTCTCCGATGACCTCAAGTTCACCAAACTGCGCTGCATCGTTGGCGTCACAGGTGCCGCCAGGTCGCAATCCATCGCCGATGGACAAAGTGATATCACAGGCATTGGCCACAGCCAGGATGTCATCAAAATTGGCATACAGAAAATTTTCTTCGTTCTGATGCTTCATCCGCTGCGCTATCAACGCACCGCCCCGGCTGACAATACCCAGCGTCCGTTTTTCAACCAGCGGCAGGTGCCGTTTGAGCAGCCCCGCGTGGATGGTCATGAAATCAACCCCTTCTTTCGCCTGTTTTTCCATGATGCGCATAAAATGACTGAAATTCAACTGTTCGGTATTGCCCAGACCGATCATGGCGTCATAGATCGGCACCGTTCCCAGCGTAATATCAAATTCTTCCAGAATGCGTTTTCTGAATGCGGATGTATCCCCGGAAATAGACAGATCCATCACGGCGTCCGCACCTGCATCAATAGCCGCTTTGACCTTCTGAAGTTCATTTTCATAATCACACGTCGCCGGCGATGTGCCGATATTGGCATTGATTTTCACACGGGTTTCGCTGCCAATCGCAACCGGGGTCAGGTTCATGTGGCAACGGTTTTGCGGAATGACCACATGCCCCCGCACGATGCTCTCAACAAGCCGCTCCGGCTGCAAATTCTCGTTTCTGGCTGTTTGCAGAAGCCATTGTGGAACATCTCCCTTGCGCAGGTCATCAATGATGGTACTCATATTCTTCCTCCCCGATAACAAAAAAGCAGGTAAACGCATAAGGAACGTTTCACCCGCTTGCACAGATACATCCGTCATGTTCCTTACGCTGGCATTATCCAGGTCAAGTTCAAGGGTATGATCTCAGCCCTGACGGCTTGCTCCGACAGAACACCCCTACCGATGGGACGGCATTATAGTGTTATGGCAACACAAAAGTCAATTTCTGATGGCGCCCTTTATTTGTTTATCAATTGTTTCCATTCGCGCCGATTGACAAAAAAGCCGTTTAAAACATGCTTAAAAAGACTTGACAAAGCAAGTGTGCACACATACGCTGCGTATGAGGTGAAATATGAAGAATATTACTTTAGCAATGGATGAGAAGGTGCTAAAAGCTGGACGGGAATATGCCCGCAAGCACAATGTATCCTTTAATGTACTTGTAAGAAAGCTGATTGAGCAAACAGTCATTTCTTCGAAAGAACAGTGGCTGGAGGATACATTTGCCTTGATGGATAAGCTTGACATATCATCAGAAAATCAAAAATGGACAAGGGAAGACCTATATCGTGTCTAAAATATTCATTGATACCAACGTATTAATCTATACCCTTGATAAAAAAGACGAAGAGAAAAGAGCAATCGCAAGGAAGATAGTAAAAAAAGTAGTCCAATCTCACCAACCAGTTATTTCAACACAAGTGATAAAAGAGTTTTATGTAGTGGCATCCAATAAATTAAAGGCAGACCCAATAATCGTTAAAAACATCATTCACAATTTTCATCATATGGAAATTGTGAACAACGATCTGGAACTCATAGAGCAAGCCATAGATATCAGTATCCTATCACGATTGTCATTTTGGGATTCATTGATAATCGCTGCCGCAGAGAAGGCGAATTGTGAATATGTGTTATCAGAAGATTTGAATGCCGGACAAACCTGTAGAGGCGTTAAGATAAGCAATCCGTTTGTAAATGACGATTGACGACTTCGTAAAAAGTCCGGATGCTGCGTTGCGCTGCATCCTTCGTCGTTTCAGCGTACCCAAAAGTACACTTCACTCCTTGCGGATTTGCGCGCCTTGCCTGCGAAATTTTTACAAAGCCGTCTCCCAAATTGACTTTTTACGAGGGCATCAAGAATAAAGTTTAGTTAAAAATATGTTTCAATGACCCGATAAAACTCTGCCGGATTCCGCAATTCCTGTTTTCCCATTTCCCGCACCATGCGGCCGTCTCTAATCACACATACGCGGTCTGCCACGCGAAGTGTCTGTCCCAGGCTATGCGATACCACCAGAATAGCGTATCTGGTTTTGAGTTCTCCCAGCAGCGCCTCGATTTTCCGGGCGGATTTAAAATCCAGCGACGCCGTAGGTTCATCCAGCAGCAATACATCCGGCTCGAGCGCCAATGTTCTGGCAAGGCACAGTCGCTGCTGCTGGCCGCCGGAAAGCGTTGAAGCATTTTTGTGAAGTCTGTCCTTAACTTCATCCCAGAGAGAAACCTGCCGCAATGCCCACTCCACACGCTCGTTTATGACGTTTCCCCGGTATCCCAAGGTGATTCGAACGGGCATGGCAACGTTTCGGAATATGGAAAACGGCAACACTGCCGGTGTCTGAAATACCATACCGATACGTCTTCGGATTTCAGAAAGCGGCACATCACTCTGGTAAACTCGAATTTTTTTCCGTTCCGTACAGAGTTGAACTTCTCCCTGAGTGCGACAGACCGGAAATATTTCATTGAGCCTGTTGATGGATTGGAGAAGTGTGGATTTTCCGGATCCAGAATGCCCTATCAGCACCGTTAATTCTCCTGGAAACAGCGACAAATGGATATCCGACAGTACCTGTCTTTCCGAAAACCACACGGACAGATTCGTCACTTCAAGCACTGACGACAGGGAATTCATGACAGGATTTCGTATCGTGTGACAACAACCCGCTGCAGAAATGTCACCGCTAAAAAGAGAATTCCGGTAATCGCCAGAAGGATGAGCGCTGAACCAAACCCAGCATCAAGCTGTCTGACGGATTGATATTCGGCGGCCACACAATAGATGTGGAAGGGAATGGCCTCGAATTTATCCCAGAGACGTTGAGGAATTCCGGCCTGGGCCACCACTCCCGTCAGCATGATAACAGCGGTGTCTTCGGCGGCCCGGCCGATTCCCAGAATAACGCCGCTCAATATCCCTCTGCTCGACAGCGGAAGCAGCAGATAACAAATGGTCTGCCATTGAGTAAAACCGCAGGAAGGGCCAATCAGGCGGATATGCGGCAAAACAGCTTCCAGAGAGTTCTGGGTGACGCGGATGATATAGGGAAGGATCAACAGGGCAATGCACACGGCAGACAGCAAGAGACAAGTTCTGGCTTGTGGAAGCAGAGTTTTTCTCAAAAGCAGGATGATGGTGAATCCAAAAAGCCCCATAATGATGGAGGGCGTTCCCGCCAGAATATCCACAGCCAGACTGATCCATCTGCGAATATTTGGCGATGCGTATTCCGAAAGAGTGATGCCAGTGGCCATTCCAAGGGGAACCGCTATCAAAGAAGCCAGCACAATCAGATAAAATGACCCGACAACCGCCGGCCAGATGCCGTCAAACACAGGTTGCCTTCCCAGAACGGCCGCAGTCCAAGGAACATTATCGAAAAAAAGCTTCGCATTGAGCGCTGTCATGCCCCGCTTCATCAGAAATCCGATCAGTGTCAGCATTGTCAGACACAGTCCGGCGCTGGCTATCCATGCAAATCCGGATAACACCCTGTTCGATATCCGTCTCACCGGCATCTGCTCAGCATATTCCGGTTCAGATGATGGGCCAGTGCCGTTACCATCGCTATCATGACAAACAACAGAAGGCCGGATGCAAAAACGGACTGATATGCCATACTCTGACTGTCCGTGGCCAGCACAAGGGCGACATGGGCGCTGAGGGTGCGGATCGAATCCAGAAAAGAAGCGGGGATCTGAGCCGCATTTCCAGCCAGCATCAGGGGAATCATGGCATCTCCGACAGCTCTGCAGAATCCCAGAATCAGCGCGCTCACTAATCCACGTGATGCCGAAGGCAGCATTACAAAGCAAAACTGTTCCATCGGTGTCAGTCCTAAAGACTCGGAAACCGCTCTGAGGGAACCCCCTGCCTGTGTAAGATACGCATGAAACACCAGAACGATCGTGGGTAAAATCAACAGCCCCAGTGTCAACGCCGCGGTAAGCAGACAGAACCCGGCGCCTGCGGCAAATATCCGTCGCATCGGAGGCACCAGAATAAAAACGGATACAAATCCGTAAATGACCGTCGGAATACTGGTCATCACATGTACCACCAGTAACAACAGCCTGGATAGACAACTGTTTCTGTGAGTATAGATGAAAGCGCAGATTCCCAGTGCTGCCGGAAAAGCCATAACAGTGGATAAAATGGAAAGCAGCAGCGTTCCCAACATCATTGGAAGTATGCCGTAATGCCCTTCAAAGGGGTTCCAGCGCCACGAAAAGAGTTGCTTCAGATCTCCGGAGAACAGCAATGGAAATGAAAAATAAAGCAGCAGAAACAGCAGCAGAAAAATGGCTGCAACCGATGTAAGGGTCGCAGCTAAAAGTCCTTTCTGAATCCACCATTCCCTGCGCAATGTCATATCATTTTTCCGCATTCATGCAACAAATCACTTAAAAAAACGCAATGGTACGATATTTCTGTTTTCGGACGGCTTCGTAAAAAGTTCGCAGGCAAGACGCGCAAATCCTGAGGAGTGAGGCGTACTTTTGGGTACGCCGCAACGACGAAGGATGCGGCGCAACGCAGCCTTCGGACTTTTTACGAAGCCGTCAACACTGCTATTTTATAGGATCAAAACCGTGCTTCCGGATCATGGGTTCAGCCGCAGGACTTTGAATATAGGCAATGAACGCCTTCACGAGTGGCGTCGGATCTCCTTTGGTGTTCATGTAGAGCTTTCGGGCAACCGGATATTTGCCGCTCAAGGCATTTTCCTGCGTTGCTGGAACGCCGTCCAGGACAACCGTCTTGACGCTGTCATCCACATAGCCGATGCTCATGTACCCAATGGCGTCTTTATCCTGAGCAACGGCTGTTTTCATGGCCCCGTTTGAAGGAACAACATCGGCACGCGTCGCAATCGAGCCTTTGTTCAGAACCTTCTTCCAGAAAACCTCACGAGTGCCACTGGCTTCATCGCGGGTGAACAGATGGATATCATCCGACGTCCCTTTCACAGCATCCCACTTGGAGATTTGACCGGAAAATATCTGCCGGACCTGCTCCGCCGAAAGTTGCGTAACCGGATTTGAGGGATGTACGATTACGGCCACGCCATCCATGGCAAATGGATATGACTTCAGACCATATCTGGAGATTTCCGCTTCGGAAAGGGCTCTGCCTGTGTTACCGATATCCACAAGACCTTCTCCCACTTTCTGCACCCCGACGCCGGAACCGCCTCCCGCAATATTGATTCGGATGTTGGGATTATAGGTCATAATGGCCCTGGCTGCATCTTTCATGACCGGAATATGAGCCGTTCCTCCTGCAATTTCTATAGTCCCTTTTAAATGAGCGAACGATACCAGAGGATCGGCCGCCTGGACGCTGCAGATCATGAAAAACATCAACAATAATGCCGAAACGGCGATAGCTATTTTTCTCATATCATATCCTTTTTGATGCCCTCGTAAAAAATCGATATATTTGTTATCCATATCCTAAATGATCGCAGATAGCTAATTCATAAAAGTTATTGTACAGGATTTCATATAATCAAGCCTGACGACTTCGTAAAAAGTCCGGATGCTGCGCTGCGCCGCATCTCTCTTGATTTTATAATCAATTCTGATACAAGTGATAAAATAAATCAGGGAGAGAAAACGGCCATGCGATTCAAATCCTTCAATATCACAGCCAAACTGATCATACCGGTGCTGGCGGCAATTGTGGGCATCAACAGCGCGCTGATCGCCTATACGACGGTTTCCGGCAGAAATCACGCCATCATGCTGGCAAAAGACCATGCACTGGCCGAGGCCGACGATGATTCCCAGGCCGTTCAGGCCCATATCGACACCATACTGAACATCACCCGGACGCTGGCGGATGTCTTTTCCGCGGTCAAAGATCCAAAATCGATCATGAATGCAGGACGAGAGCCAATCAAGGTGATGCTGAAAAGAATACTGCTCTCGAACCCGTCGTTTCATGCCGTTTATACCATTTGGGAACCCAACGCCTTCGACCAGATGGATGAAGCCTTTTCCAACACAGACGCCAATGACGCTACAGGCCGGTTCATTCCCTGCTGGACACGGGACGTCAATGGACACGCAGTCCTCGAAGCCGCCAGAGACTATGAAGGCACAGCCAAAGGTGGCTATTATCAGACGGCCAAAACAACCCAAAAAGATGTGATTACAGATCCCTACCCTTATATCGTCGATGGCCGGCAGATGTTTCTGGTGTCACTGGCGTCCCCCATCATTTTCGAAAACCATTTTTACGGCGTTGTCGCTGTGGACATCACCCTGAATGTCTTCAAAAGGATGCTGGAGGGTTTTAATCAGTCCGACCTGAAGGCACAGATCAATATCGTGTCAAACAACGGAACGCTTGCGGCTGCATCCGGCCGGCCACTGCTTGCAGGAAAACGATTTGAAGACGCCTATCCGGCATTGAAAGATGCATTGCCCGAAATCCAGACCGGTAAAGAACAAATACGCTCCTCAGACGGCAATATCGTTATATTTTCTCCTGTCCAGCTCACCGGCACACAAACCCCATGGGCCATCAACACCATTCTGCCGTTTGATGCGGTCAGCAGCCAGGCGTCCCGCATCATGTGGATGGAAATCGGTATCAGCGTCATTTTGACCGTCATAGCCATTCTGATCATCGCTTTTGTGATTCACTGGCGCATCCGGCCGCTTCGACAAATCGCAGCCGCCGCCGAACAAGTAGCACTGGGCAATCTGAACTACGCGACGATCGACACAGGCAACGATGAAATCGGAAGACTGAACACCAGTTTCAAAAACATCGTACTTTTTCTTCAGGAAATCTGTGAACGCTGCAATGCTCTGGCTTTCGGTGATTTCAGCCGGATGATTATCCTGAGAAGCGATGATGACATGCTGGGAAAGTCTATCAATATAATCTTCGAGAATATCCGGAAGATCGTTACGCAGCTCAACCGGATCGCCAAGGGCGGTTACTCCGTCCATTTCAGGCCGTATTCCGACAAGGATCAACTGGGCATCGCACTTTCTGAAATGATCGGCTCCCTCCGGAAAATGACCGAGGAAAACGAACGGCAGAACATTCTGAAAACCGGTCAGATGGAACTTAATGACGCCATGCGCGGAGAGCAGGATCTGACCTCGATTTCCAGAAACGTCATCACGTATCTGTGCCGCTATCTCAAGGCGCCGGTCGGTGCGCTGTACATCATGGACGAAGAAGACGGCGCGCTGCTTCTCTCCGGCAGCTTTGCCTATCAGAAACGCAAAAGCGTCTCCAACCGGTTTGTTCCGGGCGAAGGACTGATCGGACAGGCGGCGCTGGAAAAACAGCGTATTCAGGTATCAGAGGTTCCTGAAGACTATATCCGGGTGCAATCCGGTCTGGGGTTTGCCGGCCCCCGTCATATCGTGGTCAGTCCGCTCCTGATAGAAAACACGGTCAAAGGCGTCATCGAAATCGCTTCTTTCGATGATTTTTCAGACGTGCACCTGCTTTTTCTGGATCAGGTTTCCGGCAGCATCGCCGTTGCCATTCATTCCGCACAGGCCCGCACCCGGATGCAGAATCTCCTGAACCAGACGCAGAAACAGGCCGAACAGCTCCAGCACCAGCAGGAAGCGCTTCGTCAATCCAATCTGGAACTGGAGCATCAGGCGACGGCGCTGAAACAGTCCGAATCCAGACTGCAAACACAGCAGGAAGAACTGCGTCAGACCAACGAAGAGCTTCAGGAACAGACGCAGCTTCTGGAGGAACAGAAGGAAGATATCCACAAGAAAAACCTCGAACTGGAAATGGCCGGAAAGCTCATCGAGGAAAAAGTCAGCGCACTGGAACGCGCCAGCCGCTACAAATCCGAATTTCTGGCCAATATGTCCCATGAGCTGCGAACTCCGCTGAACAGCATCCTCCTATTGTCCAGACTGATTGCCGACAATCGGGACAGCAATCTGACGGCCAAGCAGATCGAATTTGCCCAGACCAT
>DAIEFO010000320.1 GCA_027325475.1 Desulfobacteraceae bacterium
CAATGTAAAAACCCTGTCTGATGCGGTGTTTTCCGGAGCTATTCAGCTCCGGCCCCATTGAAGCGCCCGCCCGCTGATCGGGATAGCGTTTGGCCGTTGTCCCGCAATGCCCGCTTAGAGGGTATCCATTTGGTCGGTCTGTCTTCCTGCGCGAAATTTTCCTCGATAGCGTCCTTTCATGTATCCGGCAATCTGCCGCATGATGGGCGTCATGTCGGATAATTTCCCTGAAATTTGCTGGAGTATGGCCTTAATGCCCGCTGTCAATGGGAATTTAAACTGTACCATTTTCGGGAATTGAAAAGTGTACCACCGGACCGTTTGTGATGGATAGATGAAGGTGGTTTTTGCCGGGGGGATCCATAAAAAATCCCCCCGGCAAAAACCACCCGGCTCCTGACTATGCCTGTTTGATAGTTCTTTCGTTCATGCAAAAACCATGGTTGCGAAGCCGGAAACTGTGACCTTGGATGTTGATCACTCTGCAATGATGCAACAGGCGATCCAGCATGGCAGAGGTTTTTCGTTGAATTTTTGAAATTTAGATGACTATGCAACTATGGATTAAAGACAATAAAAAAACCCAATGTTTTCATTGGGTTTAGTACTGAATCGGATTGCATAAAACTGTTGTTTGGTGGAGGCGGCGGGAGTTGAACCCGCGTCCGAAAACTTTCCGCTTTGACATCTACATACATATCCTGAAATTTGATTGTCACCACCAGAGGCTCCTTCAGGCTGGATCCTCAGACAGTTATCCCGATATGAATTTCGCCGGCTGTGAATCAGGCATACAGCAACCGGCTATCCTGCTGTTGACGCCCTTATCAGATCCGCAGGAGTAATCTGACAGGACGGTAGCCTTAAGCGGCTACAGCGTAGTTATAATCGTCTGCGATTATATTTATTCCCGTCTGTTTAGCGAGTGTGCAGGAGAACTCGGTATGCAGCCAAAGTTTCAATATCCCCGTCGAAGCCGTTTCGCCCCCCAGTTGCGAGGATGGTGTGAACTACTCTGATGGTGGAAATATATACCGGATTGAGCACATTGTCAACCGCGGTTCCGCCGGGTTATCCGCCAGCCCGCGCCCTGTCAAAATCCCGCTGAGCGTCCCGCTTTCGGATACTTTCCCGCTTGTCATAAAGATGCTTGCCACGGGCCAGCGCTAATTTGATTTTGGCTTTTCCATCGGAGAAATAAACCTGGAGCGGAATCAGCGACAATCCTTTTTCATTCACCTTTCCGTATAGTTTCTGAATTTCCCGCTTGTTAAGCAGGAGCTTGCGGACTCTTAATGGATCATGGTTGTCATAATAGGCATAGGGATAGACACCGATGTGCATCTGATAGATGAAAACCTCGCCGTTCTGTATCTTGGCGTAGGCATCCTTGATGTTCACTTTGCCGTTGCGCATGGATTTGACTTCAGTTCCCTTCAGAACGATGCCTGCCTCGAATTCATCTTCGATAAAATAATTGAATCGGGCTTTGCGGTTGTCCGCAACGATTTTTCTATGTTCAGACTCCGTTTTCATGAATAGGATTTCCGGGCTTGGCCTTCGAAGACAGATATTGGAGACGTTTTCAGGAAGCAGATACCATGCTTGCTGCTATAAACCATTTCAAATGGTAAGAGCCATTTTCACACAGACGCGATTTCAGTTCAAGAAAAAAGAACGCATCAAACAGGATCAATTGTAGAGGCAGGCAGCGTTTCATCCCGCATTGTCAGAATGCTGATGATGTAAAACCCTATCGGCACACCGACGATCATTCCCCAGATTCCGAAAAATCGTTCGCTGATCAACAGCAGAATCAGCACAAGAATCGGGTGAACATGCAGCACGTTTCCGGTGATTTTGGGATTTAGAACATACGCTTCGAACGCATGTACCAGTGCGATCAGGACGATTAGTTTGCCAGCCAGTATTACGCCGCCGGCCTGAATCCCAAAAAGCAGAATAGGGATGGAACTGAGCAAGGTTCCTAAAATCGGAATAAAACCGCAGAGAAACACGATCGCCATGATAACGGCAATGTTGGGTACATCGAGGAACCATGCTCCCGCAGCCGTCAGAATCGTATTGCATGTAGCGATAATGGCCTGAGCCGTCAACGCCTTGCCCAGAATATCGGCAAAGCCGATCAGATGCGGCGCGGCGCCCACATAAAAGGTACGGATGCGGCTTTTTTCCAGTTCTTTGATTTTACTGGCGATTCTTTTCCAGTCCATGACCAGAATGAAGGAAAAAAGAATGGACAGCAGCAGCGATATCAACAGTCCCCAGCAGATTTTAACCAGGTTCAGGAGCGTTTCCAGAGCACGCGGCAAAGCGGCTTTGATCGCCGTGGCGGCTTCGGTTTTCAACGCCTCGATCGTGGCGGTGTACTCTTCCGATGCAATAATCTTCAGGGCTTTTTCTTCTCCGACAATTTTGGTGATGACGCTCTCGGCGATACCGCTGATTTTTTCTTTTGTTTGCTGATCGCCGCTGTTGGTGAAATTTTTGACGATCTGGTTGGATTCGATGATGAGACGGGGCGCCACCCAGGCGCTGGCAGCGCTCAGAAGTGTTA
>DAIEFO010000321.1 GCA_027325475.1 Desulfobacteraceae bacterium
CTGGGCCACCAGACCTCCGGAAAGCCCCACCAGTCCGTTGGCCATGGCAACGCCCAGTATTTTCATCCGGTTCACATGGATGCCGTTGGCCGCCGCCATGACCGGATTATTGCCGGTGGCTCTCATGGCGATTCCCAGATCGGTTTCAAAGAAAAGCGATATCGCCAGCCAGAAAACCGCAAGAAAAACGCCCATCACCAGGGCTGTCCAGAGTTCGGAGGAAAGTCCGGGATTGATCCGGCTGATCCAGGTGAACAAAGTGGTCTGATTCAGCAGGGGGATGTTGGAGCGCCCCATGATATGCAGGTTTACGGAATAAAGCGCGGTCATCACCAGAATACCGGCCAGAAGCCCGTGGATCTGAAGCCGGGTGGTAATCAGCGCCGTGGCCGCACCGGCCATCATGCCGACGGCAAGCCCGGCCAGAAGCGCCAGCAGGGGATTGAATCCCGCCGATATCATCACCGCCGTGGCCGCGGCGCCGGAGGTGAAACTTCCATCCACCGTGATATCCGGAAAGTCATGGATCCGGAATGTGATAAAAACACCGATAGCCATGACGGCATACAGCCATCCCAGGTTTAATGCGCCGATCCAGAGTTCCATAAATGTTATATTTCCAGTTCGATAATACCGATCATTCCGTGATGAAAACAGGACTGACCCATCAGATGCTGCACACTGACTACCGGAAGCTCTGTCGTGATCCGCTTCAGTTCATCGTCGAACCGGTTCAGATGCTTGCTGAGCGGTTCGCGGGAAAATATGGCGGCGTGGCAGTGCATGCGGCTGCCCTGTGCAAAAAGCTCCTGAAGATGGCCGGATGCAGCAGACATGCCGCCCGCAATCAGCCCGACACCGGCGACGATATGGTGAACATGCGCCGGTTCGACCGGAAAATTGATCCATCGGGGGAAATTTTCAGCGTCAAATATGGACTTGCCGTTATCGGGGCGATGGTCGGCTGTCGGCGTCTGCCGGAGATGCATTCCCCACAGCCCGCTGCTTTCCGCGAGAAAGACGATTCCCAGCATCCGTCCGGGGATGAGTTCCGCCGCCATCTGCGCCAGCCGTTCCAAACTGACCGGCGCGTCCGTGCTTTCGAATGCGATCCGGTGTGAAAATTCACCTCCGAAACCAAAACCGTGCAGAAACGGGTAAAAGACGGTTTCGGCGGTTTGGGGAGCGCACAGCATGAAATCCGCGGCAGGCCGTTTGACAGCCGGATAAAAAAACAGGCTGTGATGGAGCACCACGGTTTCGCCGAAAAAGCTCCGGTAGTCGTCATAGTTGTCTCCCAGTGTCGCCAGACCGGCGCCGTACTGAATATCGGAAGCCCTGACCATTACGACATCCGAGGCTTCATATCCGGAATCTGCGAGCTTTTTCTGGGAGCCGATGACGGACAGCTTTCCGGGAGCGCTATCGCGATGAAGGCAGCGCAGGGAAACCCCGGCGATGTTCAGCGATTCTTCCGGTGCGGCGTCCGGCGCGGTGTCTGGGGCCGTGACAGCTTCCGGGTTGTCGTAAATCTGGAACAGCAGATTGAACCCGCTCATGGTCAATATATCCATCACCGCCGGTGTCGGCTGACAGATCGCAATTTCGCCTCCGGCCTTTTTCAACTGCTTCTGCGCCGTCAGCAGCACCCGGAGCGCCAGGCTGCTCATATAATGCACCGCTTCCATGTCCAGAATCAGTCGGCGGCGTCCCGACGTAATCAATTCATTGAGACATCTTTCCACATCCGGCGCGGTCATGCTGTCCATTCTGCCGCTGATGCGGATCCAGGGCAGGCCGCTGGTGTGGGTGACGACAATATCCATTACGGAATCTCCTTGTATCTATCTTTGACGGCTTCGTAAACAGTCCGAGGGTTTTTTTAAGCTCGATGACGACCAAAGGACTTCCTAAAGGTTGATGGCGAATGATTCGATTTCAGATTCGGTGATTTTAGAGCTTATCATGCAGTAGTCCTATAGACTTGTGCAGGATAATTTTTAGTTTTCAAGCGGTTACTTTCACTTTGCTGCTCAGGTTGAATTTATCATCCTTCCATTTTAAAGGATTGGCAATGATATATTCGGATATGGTTTGATATGATTTTTCGTCACGGATAATGTGATCGTGAAAACGGGATTGCCAGGTAAAATAGGGGTTTATTTTACGGGCATTTTGGGTAACCGCCGATTTATAGGAACGAATTATTGTTGACAATGAACCCCGTTTCGGTGAAATCGATGTCATTATTTTGTTTTTATTGGTTCGTGTGAATTGCGGTTGCGGTTGTAGAGACGTTGCATGCAACGTCTCTACGGTATTTCCAACGGTATCATTGATGATATCGCCATGATCCCGCTCATCGGGTTTATCCATCACAATAATGCCATGCACATGATTGGGCATTACCACAAACGCGTCCAATTCAATAAACGGAAAATGGTTTGAAATTTCCATCCAATATTGGTTTGCCAATTCCCCGATTCCCGATAATTCCATTTGTCCGTGGGCAATTTTGATGCCCTCGTAAAAAGTCGATTTGGGGGACGGCTTTG
>DAIEFO010000322.1 GCA_027325475.1 Desulfobacteraceae bacterium
TGGCCTCCGAATAGGCCAGCACCTCATACACCGCAACCCGGCCATGATATCCCGTACCTCGGCAGCGGTCGCATCCCTTGCCCCTGAAAAGCGGAAGGCTTCCCTCTTTGCCGGTGATAATCCCCAATTGAAGCAGATCCGCCGCATCCATCTGGAAAGACTCCCTGCAATAAGGGCAAATCTTGCGCACCAGCCGCTGAGACAGGATACCCACGAGCGTGGCCTGTATCAAAAATGCCGGCACCCCCAGATCAAGAAGGCGGATGACGGTGGAAGGCGCATCGTTGGTATGGATGGTGGACAGCACCAGATGCCCGGTCAGCGCCGCCTGAATGGCGTTTTGCGCGGTATCCAGATCCCGCATTTCCCCGATCATGATGATATCCGGATCCTGTCTCAGGATATGTCTCAGGATGGAAGAAAAGGTGATGCCGACCGCCGGCTGCACCGCAATCTGGTTGAAATCCTCATGCACCATTTCGATAGGGTCTTCGATGGTGGTGATGTTGATATCCGGCGACGACAACTCCCGCAGGGTGGAATAAAGCGTTGTGGATTTGCCGCTCCCGGTGGGGCCGCACACCAGCACAATGCCATGCGGCATCTTGACGAAATGGTTGAAGCGGATCAGGTCGCGCGGCGTGAATCCCAGTTTTTCCAGATCCTGAAACAGCACATCCGGATCCATGATACGCATGACGACTTTTTCGCCGAAAGCGACCGGAATTGTCGAAATACGGATTTCAACCTCGGTTCCAGCTCTGTCCGTCTTGACCCGGCCGTCCTGGGGTCTGCGCTTTTCGGACATATCCATACGGGAAAGGGTTTTGATCCGGCTGACGATAGCCGGATGCACATTTCGGGGCAGCTTGTAAATAGTGTGCAGCACGCCGTCAATGCGCATCCGCACCAGGCTGATTTCCCGCTTGGGTTCGATATGGATATCGCTGGCGCGCTGATCCATCGCGTAGTTGAACAGGTGATTGACGGCATTGACGATATGCTGGTCATTGGACGGCAGTTCATCGGAAGATTTCAGGCGGACATATTGTTCCAGATTCCCCAAATCCACGCCCATACCGCCGCCGAACCGGGTCTCCGCCTCCGAAATATGATGCCTGAATCCATAAAATTCATTGATGAACTTGATGATATCCGACCGGGACGCAAACACCACATCCACCTTCATCTGCGTGGCGCGTGCGATATCGTTGATGGCCTCATGATCGAACGGATTGGCCATCGCCACCGTCAGTACCCGGTTTTGAACCGTCAGCGGCAGCATGAGATGGCGTATGGCGAACGACATGGGAATGCTGGACGTCACCTGATTCAGGTCGAGTTTTAAAGGATCGATTTTGCGATAGGGAATCTCCCAGGCTTCCGCCGCTATCTGGCAGATGGTATCTTCATCCAGAACACGGTCCGGCATGTCCGTTCGGGAAAGATTGAGAAACGCCAGCACATCGATAACCGTCAGGGGCGATCCGGGTTTCAAGCTGTTTCCATTGCCGGAAATCCCCTGCCTTTTTTCAATTTTCTGAAGGAGCTGATCGTAATGCCGGGATATCTCGCTGCGATGTCTTTCGGAAATCACCCCTTTGGACGCCAGAATATTCAGGATATCCTCCGGCGATGTCAATCGGGACTGGATCGTTACCATGACGACGACGGCTGGGGAGACACTACAGGCGCAGGCGGCGCGGGACGCATTTTTTGTTTCAGTCTGGCGTCTAAAGCCTCGGCTTCTTTCTGAAACAGGGCCCGCCGTTTTTCGTAATCCACAACCCGTGCATTCAGTTTTTCCACTTTTTCATTGTAAGCTTTGACCTCGTCATTGTTCGCCAGTGTTTTTTTTTCCACGGCAAGCGCCAGCGATTCCTTGGTCAATTGAGAAACCTCGGCGTCCAGCGCCGTTTTCTGCTTTAAGAGCTGATCGATTCGGGCGTCATCGCTCATAGCGCCCGAACCGTTCGTCTGATATGGCGTTTGATCGGTTTCCGTCCGGGAGGATGTGGCGGCGGAAGGCCGATTCGTTGGCGCTGAAACCGCGGGAGGCGGCGTGATCTGTGGCTGGGTATCTTCCTGAATCGGTATCCCTTTTCGCTGCGATACGGGAATGTCGGAATAGTTGTCGGTGTAGCGAATGACGCCGCTGGCGTCTTTATAACGGTACATGGCGGCCTCGGCGGCATTCGTATGCAGCCACAGACACACGGGTATTGCGAAAAAAAATGTCAGGCACTTTCTCATCGTTATCGCCTCGATCTCTTTTCTTGAAGTTTCTATCATCAAACAATTCCAAATACTTTCAGCATAACGCCCAAGGTACCGATAAATGACAGGGTAATGGCGATACTGAACATTCGAATAGTGAACGCCCTGGAACGAACGTCATAGGGAAAGGGAAGTTGTTTCTGCCATATCATTTTTGTTTTCAGCCTCTGTTGTCATGGAGTACCTCTTATAATACATGAAGGCATGAGCTCAGAATCATTCCGCTTTCTCATGCCTTCATATTTTGTCTGAGCTACTGCGCTGAGTTCAGCGGT
>DAIEFO010000323.1 GCA_027325475.1 Desulfobacteraceae bacterium
GGCTGTTCGCCAATCGCCTGATCCATCAGGTGGATGCACTCAAGCGGGGAGCGCAGCAGAATAAAATTTATATTTTTGACGGCCCTCCAGGATGCGGGAAAAGCACCTTTCTGAATAACTTGCTGAGAAAATTCGAAGAATATGGCAGTACTGAAGCCGGGTCCCGTTACGAAACGGTCTGGCGGCTGAACACCAAGCTGCTGGGCGGCGGTGTTGAATCCGGCACCCATACGGTCATGGACAGAATGCTCCAGTTGCTGAGCCGGTTTCCGCAACGTCAGGATACCAATGAAGATGCCGATGCGTCTTTTGATATTGAAAAGCAGGAAATCCTCGATGAAGTTCATTCTTCCGCAGGCCTTGAGGATATCGTGGAGGTTCCCTGTCCCAGCCATGATCATCCCATTCTCATGATTCCTAAAAACTATCGCCGGGCATTTCTGGACGATCTGTTCCAGAATGATGAATTCAAATGGAAACTGTTTATGGAAAAGGAATATGAGTGGGTGTTCCACGACCATCCCTGCACCATCTGCAGTTCTTTATACGAGGCATTGCTGAAAAAGCTCAAAAGTCCCAGTAAAATTTTCGAAATGATCTATGCAAGGCCTTATCAGTTCAACCGGCGGCTGGGGGAAGGCATCACTGTTTTCAACCCTGGCGATAAGCCCATGCGTCAGAACGTCATGACCAATCCGCTGCTTCAGAATCGCATCAACAGCCTTCTCAAGGACAGCAATCAGGTCAAGTACCTTTTTTCACAATACGCCAAGACCAACAATGGGGTGTATGCGCTCATGGATATTAAATCCAATAATATCGAGCGCCTGATTGAGCTTCACAATATCATCAGTGAAGCGGTTCACAAGGTTGAGGATATCGAGGAAAATGTGAATTCCCTGTTCATCGCCCTTATGAATCCGGAAGACAAGAAAAATATTCAGGATGTGCAGTCTTTTTCGGATCGCATCGCCTATATCAACATCCCGTATGTGCTGGATCTGCAGACAGAGGTCAACATTTACCGCAATGTTTTTGGCAAGCATATCGATGACTGTTTTCTGCCCCGGGTGCTGCATAATTTCGCCCGCGTCATCATTTCCTCCCGTCTGAAAACCCGTTCCGATGCGCTTCTGGAATGGATTACAAGACCGGAAAAATACCGGCAGTATTGTGATGACAACCTGCATCTTCTGAAAATGGAGATTTATACGGGGCATATTCCCGCCTGGCTGGATGAGGAAGACCGCAAGCGCTTTACGGCGCAGCGCAGGCGCAGGATTATCGCGGAATCCGAATTTGAAGGTATTAACGGCTTTTCGGGGCGAGATGCCATCAAGATTTTTAATGAATTTTATTCAAGCTGTTCCAAAGAGGACAACCTCATCAATATGAACGCGCTGTATAACTACTTCACCAATATCCGGAAAGATCTGAGCCGTTCCATTCCTTCCGGATTTCTGGACGCGCTGCTGCACATGTACAACTATACCGTGTTACAGGAGGTCAAGGAATCCCTCTTCTATTTCAATGAAGAACAGATTTCCAAAGACATTCAGAACTATATTTTCGCGGTCAATTTTGAATCCGGCACCGAAGAAATATGCGTCTATACCGGAGACCGTCTGGAGATCAGTGAAGATTTTTTCAGAAGCATCGAAAATCACTTTCTGGGTGCTAAAACCGTTCTGGCCAAACATCTGGCTTTCCGAAGAGATGTGCAGCGGGAATACACATCCCGCACGCTGACACAGGAAATTCGGGTGGAGGATAAGCCCATTACCGAAACATCCCTGTTTCAGACCCTGCACGAACGCTACATTTTCAACATCAAGGAAAAAGCCCTGGATCCTTTTATTGACAACAAGAACTTCCGCATGGCCATCAAGGATTACGGTACCGAAGCCTACAGAACCTATGACAAACGTATCCAGGATGACGTCGGATTTCTGATCACCAATCTGTGCAATAAATTCCGCTACACCCAGCAGGGCGCCCGGGAAGTCAGTATATATGTTATTGACAATGAATTGCCTGAAGAATTCGCCGAAGCGCTGTGACGGATGTTGACCACCGCCTTTCCTGCGGATTTCTTACGATGCTGTCTGAATTTCGATTTTTTTTTTGAGATCATCAACTCTGTGGGGATAGCTGCATAATACTTAGGTGATTTCCAACAAAGAACACTCCGCAAAATATGGTCTGATGGGCCTTGATCATCGTTTCGGCCACAGGTCTATGCCCGACACCTCGCCGGTCTGTATAGTGGGAATATTGCTGATCTTTCTCTGAATGGGCTTGAAACATACATCGCGTAAATACCAGAAGCATGTGTCATGAAAAAAATCAGAAGCCAATCGGGGGTACGCATGTTGCGGGTTTAAATCAACGTCCGTTTATTCGGATTCGTCCATTTTTCGAATTGCTTCGGCAATTTCAACCTTGCTCTGCCGTAGCAATTTTATTTCGTATTCTGTCAGCATTCTCGGTTTTGAGAAGGTAGCGAGCCTCTGATTGAGTAAGGCTGTCGA
>DAIEFO010000324.1 GCA_027325475.1 Desulfobacteraceae bacterium
AGATTTGACGACTTTGTAAAAAGCCCGCATGCTGCGTTGCGCTGCATCCTTCGTCATTGCAGCATACGACAAGTACTCTTCATTCCTAAGGATTTGCACGCCTTGCCTGCGAACATTTTACGAAGCCATCTGAAAATTGACTTTTTACGAGGGCATCAGATTTTAATCTGTTGATAAATTCACTAAAAATTGTCAAATTAAGATGGGTTCTGTAGAGCGGGTACATATCAATATCATGAAGGGAGAGAACGAAAAAGAAAATGAGTTACACAACATTTGTTGAAAAATTTATTCCTGACGAAATCTGCGAAGATCCGGTCGAGTATCGCCATGCCAAACAGTTCATCATATTTACACAGGTTGCTCAAATATTCATTATAGTAAATCTTTTCAAGTGGATGAAACTTGGATATCCTGATCTATCCATCAACATGGGAGTCCTTATGGTGGTGATGTTTTTAGCACCACTTATTCTCAGGATTACAAAATCCGCTGCCTTTATGGGAAATTTTACCTTCCTCTGCATGATGATTAACTTTGGATATTTGCCCTACAGAACGGGAGGTATTGCATCAAGCGCCCTGAACTGGAACATCATCTTGCCCCTGCTTGTCTATATCTTCATCGGCATCCGATCCTTCGTGTTCTGGGCTGTCACCATTGCATGCGAAGTGCTGGGATTTGCCGTAATCAACCACATGGGTATTGATTTACCGACATTCACCCTGACAGCGGCCCAGCTGAGGGAATCCCAGATTGCTAATTTACTTGGTCCACTGGCCATGGTCGTGATTGTTGTACTGATTAATCACCGGGTACTTGATAAGACGATGAAATCTCTGGAGACCGCTATTGCCGACAGTGAGCTTACCGCTGCCGAAGCAACTGAATCCAGAGAACATGTCGAAAATATGGCTGCAAACGTTCAGGTGGTTCTTGAACAGGTTAACGATAATTCCAAGAATCTGTCCACAGCCAGCACCCAAATCGCGGCAATGGCAAAACGCAATGCTGAATCCGCCAAAACAGCCAGCAATCTCATGGATACTTCCATAGAAAATGTTCAAAAAGCCAATGAGCATATGGAGATTCTTACCGAATCGATTCACAAGGTTTCAGAAGCCGGACAAAAAATGCTGAACATCGTAAAAACGATCGGACAAATCGCCTTTCAGACGAATCTTCTGGCGCTTAACGCTGCCGTGGAAGCTGCCCGGGCCGGTGAAGAAGGCGCAGGTTTTGCCGTTGTCGCTGAAGAAGTTCGCCGCCTGGCTAAAGGTTCTGCCGAAGCGGCAAAAACCACATCTAGTTTGATCGAAGATATGGCACGAATGGTCGCCTCCAGCCAGTCGGTGCTGGATATCACCAGCAAGGCTTTCGACAGTGTCTCCGACAATGTAGCCCAAACAAGGGCTTTCATTCAGGAAATTGCTGTAGGATCGAATGAGCAATACAAAGGCGTCGAAAACATCAGCACATCAATTTTTCAGATCAACAACCTGATAGCGGAGAACACGGCGCAGTGATAACGGCCAGAAACAATGATAACCTCGGCAAACAACGTGAATAACGCAAAAAAACAAGGAGAGTATAAATGAGTCAACTCTTTTCTCCGTTCACTCTTCGAAAGATTGAATTTAAAAATCGTATTTTTGTCTCACCAATGTGTCAGTATTCATGCATTGACGGCATGCCGACAAACTGGCATCTGGTGCATCTGGGCAGTCGTGCAACAGGAGGCGCCGCGCTGGTTATGGCCGAGGCCACAGCCGTTCTTCCGGAAGGCCGCATCTCGCCCGGAGATGCGGGCATCTGGAAAGACTCTCAGATTGAACCATTTAAACGAATTACGGATTTTATAAAATCGCAAAATGCAGTTTCCGGAATTCAGCTTGCTCATGCCGGACGCAAGGCATCTACAGCAGCTCCTTGGAAAGGCGGAAAGTCTTTAACTCCCGAAAACGGCGCCTGGCTACCGGTGGGCCCAAGCCCTATTCCTTTTGCGAATGATTACCCCGTACCTCACGAACTGACAATAGCTGAACTCAACGATATCACATCAGAATTTGAACAAGCAGCTCAACGGGCATTGATTTCAGGATTTAATGTCGTAGAAATCCATATGGCGCACGGATACCTGCTGCACGAATTTTTATCGCCGCTTTCAAATCACCGTCAGGATTCTTATGGCGGAGACTTCGCAGGGCGTTCACGATTTCCGCTTCAGATCGCTGAAGCTGTGAGGAATGTGTGGCCTGACGATTTGCCGGTTTTTGTACGGATATCAGCGTCAGACTGGGTTGACGGAGGATGGGATATTAGACAATCCATCCTGTTGTGCAGACAATTACGTCAAATTGGTATCGATTTGATTGATTGCTCAAGCGGCGGATTAACGCCAGACGCCAGAATACCCCAAACCCCTGGATACCAGGTGCCATTTGCCGACATCATCCGTAAAGAAGCAAGAATTTCTACGGCTGCAGTAGGACTTATTACCGCCGCCGAAC
>DAIEFO010000325.1 GCA_027325475.1 Desulfobacteraceae bacterium
TGTGAAAAATTCTGTCCGACAAATGCCATTAATTTCGATGACAAGGAAAAAGATATCACGCTGACTGTGGGGTCTGTCATCCTCACCGCCGGGTTTACGCCGTTTAATCCGGACAGATTCGATAATTACCAGCATGCCAAATTTCCCAATGTCGTCACCAGCATGGAATTTGAGCGGATTCTGTCGGCTGGCGGCCCTTTTGGCGGCCATATTCACAGACTTTCGGATGGACAGGAACCCCGAAAAATTGCCTGGCTGCAGTGCGTCGGTTCCCGTGATTTAAACCGGTGCGACAACGAATACTGCTCGTCCGTCTGCTGCATGTACGCGATTAAAGAATCGGTCATTGCCAAAGAACATCTGGGCGCTGATTTCGAGCCTGCCATTTTCTTCATGGACATGCGCACCCACGGCAAAGACTTCGAGAAATACTATGAGCGCGCCAAATCGCAGGGCGTGCGCTTCATCCGATCCCGCGTTCATACCATCACCGAAACCGACGCTTCCGGAACCCTCAATCTGGTGTATGTCACAGAGTCCGGAGAACGGATTTCCGAAGAATTCGACATGGTAGTTCTGTCCGTGGGCATGGAGCCCGCCGCCTCTGCCATGGAGGCGGCCAAAACGCTGGGCGTTGAACTGAACCCATATCATTTTGTCAAAACATCCGATATGACGCCGGTTTCTACGTCGCGGGAAGGTATTTTCGTGGCGGGCGCACTTCAGGGGCCTAAAGACATTCCACAATCTGTCGTTGAAGCCAGCGCGGCGGCGTGTTCTGCAGGTATTCATCTGGCTTCGGCCAGAGGAACGCTCGTAAAGGAAAAAACATTTCCGGACGAGCAGTCTGTTCAGGATGATGCGCCGCGAATCGGTGTTTTTGTCTGCAATTGCGGCATCAACATCGGCGGCATTGCGGATGTTCCTGCGGTGGCGGCATATGCCAGAGAACTGGGGAATGTCGTCTTTACCGAAGAGCCGTTGTTTGCATGCAGCCAGGACGCACAGGAAAAAATGGTTGAGATCATCCGGGAGCAAAAACTCAACCGTGTCGTGGTGGCCGCATGTACGCCCAGAACCCATGAGCCGCTGTTTCAGGAAACAATTCGCAATGCCGGGCTGAATGCCTATCTGTTTGAAATGGCCAATATCCGCAATCAATGTACCTGGGTGCATTCGGCTGAAAAGGAAAAAGCCACCGCAAAGGCCAAAGACCTGGTACGGATGGCGGTTCAGCGGGCGAATATTCTCGAACCGATTCCCGATCTGTCCGTCGGCGTCAATAAATCGGCGTTGATTATCGGCGGCGGTATTGCCGGTATGACCGCTGCTGTCAGTCTGGCGGATCAGGGGTTTGTCGCGACCATTGTTGAAAAATCTTCGAGCCTTGGAGGGGCGGCTCGTGACGTGATGCATACCTGGCGAGGCGAGAATATTCAGGAGCATCTCAAAAAACTGGTGGATCGGGTGAGCAACCATCCCAAAATCACCGTATTTACCCTGTCTGAAATCATGGATGCATCGGGTTTTGTGGGTAATTTTGAAACCAGAGTCAAGACGGACACGGAAATCCGCACCATTCAGCACGGGGTTGTGATTGTTGCCACCGGCGGACAGGCGAGTGTCACCGATGAATATTTGTATGGCAAACATCCTGCAGTGACGCGCTGGCATGATCTGGAACAAAATCCAGAGCTTCTGGCCGGTGTCGGCAGCGTGGTCTTCATTCAGTGTGTGGGATCGCGGGATGACCAGCGGCCGTACTGCTCAAGAATCTGCTGTACTTCTTCGGTATATCAGGCCATCGATATCAAGGAAAAGCATCCGGATACGGATGTGTTTATTTTATATCGGGATATTCGGACATTCGGCGAGAGGGAGGTGCTTTACAAAAAAGCCAGAGAAAAAGGGGTCATTTTTATCCGGTATTCGTTGAACAGAAAACCGGTTGTCACCGAAGCCGCAGACGGTCTTGATGTCCGGGTGTTCGATCCGATTCTCCAGAAAGAGCTGATCATTCATGCGGATCGGGTGAATCTGGCGACCGCCATCGAGCCATCTCCGAACGAAGATATTGCGGCATTTTATAAATTGCCCGTCAACGCCGAAAAATTTTTTATGGAGGCTCACGCCAAGCTCCGACCGGTGGATTTTGCTTCGGACGGTCTGTTTGTCTGCGGTATTGCGCATTATCCCAAATCCATCGACGAAAGCATCGCTCAGGCAATGGCCGCCGCAGGACGCGCTGCGACGGTGCTGGCCAGAACTTCCATTCAGATCTCGCCGCTCGTGTCTCAGGTCAATCGGGACCTGTGCATCGGCTGTGGTTTATGCACGGATATCTGTCCGTTTGGCGCCATTATTCAGGAAGAGGTGGACGGTAAGGGGTTTAAGGCCAAAAATATTTCAGCATCCTGTAAAGGCTGTGGGTTGTGTGCATCCTCCTGTCCGAAAAAGGCTATTGACATGCTGCATTTTCGGGAT
>DAIEFO010000326.1 GCA_027325475.1 Desulfobacteraceae bacterium
ATAAATTCCCAGATCCGGATGCATGCACCATCGCTTTGTCGTCATCAGACGGCATACCTGGTGAACCAGGGCATAGTCAAGCTGGCAGACCTCAAGGGCCGAGCGGTAATCGAAATCAATGAACCAGGGTTTGATCTGCTCCCAATCCGCGATGTGTTGCGTGATATAATCGGATGCCTCCCAGCCTTCCTGAACAATGATGGCGATCATGGCCTTGGCAAGAAGGGCGTCTGTCCCGGGTCTGATCGCCAGATGCACGTCGGCGATGGCGGCTGTTTCACTTTTTCTGGGATCAATGACCACAAGCAGCCGATCCGGGTCTTTGCTGAATCCGGTGAGCGTTTTGCGGGCCTGCGGCATCTGATGGCTCATCATGCCGTTCCAGCCCCACCCCACCAGCATTTCAGCGGCGTGTTCATCCGGTGTGATGGTGTAGTACTGTCTGCCCAGCATGCGTCCTAATACCCACCAGATGCCGCTGAATTCCTGACCGGCGGACGAATAGTAATACTGGGAGCCCATGGCCCGGAGCAGACTGACGCCGAATGACGCTTCAAAATGCCCTCCCTGTGAGCTGCCGCCCATATAGGCCAGAGATCGCGAGCCATGTTGCGTGACAATATTCTGCAATTTGTCCGCAATCTCATCGATGGCCTGATCCCAGGTGATTTCCTTAAATCCGTTTCCTGATCGTTTCAGTGGAGTGGTCAGCCGGTCCTTGGGATACTGATGATAAACGATGTTCAATCCCTTGCGGCAGGCATATCCCTGACTTCGCGGGTTATCCTTGTCGGGTCGGGCCCGAATGATCCGGTCATCTTCAACCAGGACTTCCAGCCCGCAGTTCTGGGCGCACAATACGCATCCGGTTTTATGCCAGGTTTTCATACAGCCTCCTTATACGGTTTGGGGGGACAAAATCAGATTGAAGGTTTGCGACAAAAGACGCACGCTGCATGCGGACAGGCGTTGTTAATGCCGGTACGAAGTATCCAGGCATGCTTAATACTTGTATGCAAAATATATGGTTCAAATAATTGAGTTCATCCTTCTGTTGAACGATGCTTTAATGTCAGTTTTTTCAGGAGCATCCGTAAAATGAGCTGCTCCTCTGGCGTCAGAGGTTCCAGAAAATCCTGATTGGCAGTTTCCGCCAAGGGAATCAGGCTGTCCGTCAAGTCTTTTCCCTGCGGGGTCAGACAGACGTTCAGCGCCCTGCGATCTTCCGGATGATCTTTTCTTTCCACCAAACCCGCTTTTTCGAGCCGGTCTATAATGCCTGTAAGCGTGGCGCTGTCCACCATGACCCTTTCTCCGAGTTCCCGAGATGTTACCTGATCATTTTCATGGAGAAATCCCAGCACCATGCCCTGGGAGGATGTAACATGGACACCGGTCAGACGGCTTGTCCAGAATCTGGCCGCCGCTTGGCTGGCTTTGGCAAGTTGAAAAAAAATACAGTCTTCCGCTTTCATTCGGATCCTTCACATGTAAAATTAATTACCTTGCATACAATCATTTTAATTTGGGGTTGTCAACTAAAATCACCGGGTACTGCGGTAAATCAATTTACCGTGAAGAATTCGCTGTTTGTTGATTGAGGCTTCCCGTCAACGGCATGGGCGATTCTTACGCCAAGATACAACGGAGTTTCGTTATCTGTTTCAGTGTGAACCGGATATGTGACGGCTGTTTCATGATGCTTCCCTGTCATGAGTGTTGTTTACCCAGTCGGGCAGCCGGATATCCGGAATATTGTCATACGGAATATAGCACTTGATGTCTATCAGCGGGGAACCGTCTCTGGCGTCAATGTCTTCCAGCTCGATCACCATGTCCCGGATAGCGGTAATGCGGCACAGGGCCAGCGCGATAAGGTTCGGCCGCAGGGGAGAATGCGTGGCGAAAATACCGGTTAATGGATTATGGGAATCCCTCCGGGGGTGTACCTGATGTACTGCCCGCAGTTGCGGCGTGTCGTTTTCGTGAAACCAGTACAGCACATGAATGTGTGAAAAACCATCCAGACCCAGCATGGCATCCTTATAGATGTCATTTACCTCGATCCATGCCTTCTGATCACTTTTCCGGATGACGCCGATGGTGGAAATGTTGAAGATTTTTTCCATGTGATTGCTCTCGTGATTGTGCTTTTATAGTTTGCAGAAGCGGTACACAGAAAGTCAAAATAAACGTTGACACAGGATTCGACTTTAGTTTAGAAAATCTGAAAAGTAAATAAATGAAAGAAGCTAATATACTGATTTGAAATCATCGACTGGCATTGTGATGTCATTTGAGCGGTTACCGTCCGTCTGATGATGATGGCATCGGGGCTTTATGCGCTGGACATGCCGTTTTCATCTGACTGGCATGTCCAGCGGGGGGATTATAGCGGAAATCGTGATTTCCGGTAAAAAATGTGATCCTGTATTCAACGATTGAAAACA
>DAIEFO010000327.1 GCA_027325475.1 Desulfobacteraceae bacterium
ATAGACATAGGAGCCATGATATGAGGATCGGTGGCTCAAATATAGCCGGAATTTGTGGGATTTCTCCGTGGTCAACGCCACTGGATGAATACCTAAAAATAACCGGACAGATTACCATCCAGGACAACCCTGCCATGTATTGGGGTAGGGCGTTGGAGCCTCTTATCCGGCAGAAATACTGCGAGGAAACGGGACGCATTGTTCGATACAACACGAATCCGGAACTGCTCGGCATCCCAATGCAGCATCCACAACTTCCGTATCTGTGCGGAAGTCTGGACGGGATATCAACAGAATCAGATGGCAGTTTTCCGTGTGTGTTGGAGATAAAAACCGCCCGCGACCGGCGGGCATGGGAAAATGGTGTCCCAGATCACTATCAGTGTCAGGTGCAGGCATACATGGCCTGTACCGGCTATCAGTCGGCGGATGTAGCCGTGCTGTTTGGAGCATCTGATTTTGATATATTTGAGGTGAGCCGAGATAACGATATCATTTCCCTCATCGAGGCGGCAGTCCAGGGTTTCTGGGAGAATCACCTTGTTCCAGAAATTCCACCAGAATGCACAACTCCCGCTGACAGAGACACCATGTGGCCACTGCATACGGCAGGGAAAACGATCCAGGGAAACGACGATATCCAATCTCTTGTCCAGTTCATCAAATCCGCCAAGATTAGTATTGATGAACTGAAAAACCAGATAGACGAAGCTGAAGCGTCTATCAAAGACCGGATGCAGGACACAGAAGCAATTATTGGGATCAACGGGAAACCAATCGTAACATGGAAACGATCGAAAGATTCAACGATGATTGACTTAAAGGCACTTCAGAAAAAATACCCGGACATTGCGTCTGAATTTACCACAACAAAACCTGGCTCACGCCGTTTCGTAATCAAATAAAAATCAAAAAACAGGAGAAAAACTATGCAAAATCCATTTTTACAATCACCATCACAGGCTGCTGTCCCTGCAAATGGATACGAACATGCACAATACAACGATCAACAAATAGCGCTCACTCAGCCATCAAATTCCGAATCCCTTATGGATGTCGAACAGAACCGGGCTATCGCTGAGGTTCAAGCGGCTATGGTAATCGCCAAGAAATTCAAACGAAACCAGATTGAGGCAATGGACAGGATACTGCAATCATGCACCCGCCCGACATTGGCAGAACATGCCCTGTACACATACGCCAGAGGTGGCACGGATATCAGCGGCCCTTCAATCCGGTTGGCGGAAGCAATTGCCCAAAATTGGGGTAATATCCAATTCGGCATCCGTGAACTGTCTCAGTCTCGTGGCGAAAGCACAGTGGAAGCATATGCATGGGACATTGAAACAAACACAAGGCAGGTCAAAACGTTTCAAGTGCCACATGTCCGGTACTCAAAAGCAAAGGGGAATGTCCGCCTCAACGATCCTCGTGACATCTACGAACTGATAGCAAATCAAGGCGCAAGGCGTCTAAGAGCATGTATCCTGGGAATCATCCCCGGCGATGTGGTTGATTCAGCTGTCGCGCAGTGCGAGACGACACTAAAAACCCGTATTCAGATCACTCCTGAGCGCATTCAGGCGATGGTCAAAGGCTTCCATGATATCGGAGTCACCAAAGAGATGCTGGAAGTTCGCATCCAGCGCAGAATTGATGCCGTAACTCCTGCGCTCATGGTGCAATTAGGTAAGATTTTCAACTCTCTCAAAGATGGCATGTCCAGCGTTCAAGACTGGTTTCAATCAGTCCCCTCGTCAACGCATGCCATTGCTATCCCGGCGCAGGCAGATGATTCAAAATCCTCGACGCCCGAAGTTCAACCACCCACTTCACTTGCGGAAAAAATAAAAAAGAACGGAAAGCCAAAAGCCAACGCTGTAGAGAAAGCAGAAAAAAGCATTGACGATCTACTTCCGCCGATTCCACCAGCAGAAGAAAGCTCGTCAACGCCAGTTTCGTTCACAACTGAATATCAGTACCTAATGGATATAAAAAAGCAGTTTCCAGTATTCTACCAGGAAGCAAAGGAAGCGCTCAAAATAGACACGCCAAAAATCATAACGGATGTCATCAATATGATCGCTTATATGGACAAAAAGATAGACCAAGAAATTGAAAACTCAAAAAGCAACGATATGCCGGAAGCCTGATGTCGGCAGAAAAAGCCGTAGATAAAATATGTGCGTATTGCAACCATTTTACATTCCTTGCCCGTAAACCGAAAGATCGGGAATACGGGCAAGCATTTTGCCGAAAACATGAAAAATGGTTCCCGGACCAAAAAGACGGAACACCGGCAGGAAAACGCACATGTCAGTATTGGGAATAACCCTGTGGGTAATAAGTTTCGATGTTGCTGAATTTTCAGCGAAAATATTCCCATTCGAGAATTTTCTCGAACATTC
>DAIEFO010000328.1 GCA_027325475.1 Desulfobacteraceae bacterium
AAAAGACGTTGTTTCCGGAGAAACACTCAGCGCCGAGCTGGGAATTTCGCGCGTGTCGGTATGGAAACATATCCAGAAGCTTCAGGAGTGCGGATATGACATTGATGCCGGCGCAAAGGGATACCGGTTGCGCAATGCCCCGGATATCCCGTATCCTTGGGAATTTCCTGGCAGGGAAAACCGCATTCATTATTTCCCTGAAGTATCTTCCACCATGGACATTGCCCGTGACATGGCCCGCAAGGGCGCGTCTCATCTGACGGTGGTGACCGCGGGCAGACAGACCTGCGGCAGGGGCAGACTGCGCCGTGTCTGGCATTCCGATGACGGCGGTTTGTATATGACCGTGATTCTGCGTCCGGATATTCCGCTTCAGTGGTGCTTCCGTGTCAATTTTGCGGCGTCTCTGACGCTGTGCCGGATGCTTCAGAGAGAAACCGGCGTTTCAGCGGCGGTTAAATGGCCGAACGATATTCTGGTCAACGGCAAAAAACTGTCCGGAATGCTGTCCGAAATGGAAGCTGAAGCCGGAATGGTGTCTTTTATTACCGTGGGTATCGGCATCAATGTCAACAACGATCCAACGTTTCTGGAGCCCGCCGCCTGTTCGCTGAAGCAGTTGACCGGGGCGCCCCTTTCGCGCAGGGCGCTGCTGGCCGCTTATTTGAATGAACTGGAAGATTATTTACGCCACGCCGATTTTGAAAGCACCATTGATGACTGGAAAACGCTGAATTGCACCATCGGAAAACAGGTCCGGGTTGTTTCGATGCAGGAAACATCGTCAGGTTGTGCGGTGGATGTAGATCCGAGCGGCGCGTTGATATTGAAGCTGGCGGATGGCTCTCTGAAAAAAATTCTGTATGGAGATTGCATGAACGATGAAAAGGCATGAAATGATATTATGAAATCCACCAGCCAGATTCGAATGATGGCGTATGCATCCCTGTTTGCGGCGCTGATTGCGGCTGGGGCTTTTTTGGCGGTTCCTATCGGTGTCGTTCCCATTGTGTTGCAAAATCTCTTTGTGTTTCTGGCGGGGCTTCTGCTGGGAAAACGCTGGGGGTTGTGGAGTGTGGCCATCTATCTGCTGACAGGCGCTGTGGGTTTGCCGGTCTTTGCCGGTGGGGCGGGCGGTATTGCCAGATTTGCCGGCCCGACCGGCGGGTATCTTCTGGGATATCTGCCGGCGGTCTGGCTCATCGGATGGATGAGCGAAAACACGCGAAAGACACCGTTTTTTCAAGTGGCGGCCATGATTGCAGGTTCTCTGATCGTCTATGCCTGCGGAGTTTCCTGGCTTAAGGCTGTCACGCACATGAGCTGGCATAAAGCGATAGCCGCCGGATGTTATCCGTTTATTCCCGGAGATGCGCTCAAGATTGCCGCCGCCATTCCGATTGCCAGGGCATTGAAAGGGATCATCCGGAAGTGATCGAGATTCGCTCTCTCAGTCATCGTTTTGCCGATGGAACCATAGGGCTTGAGGATATTTCACTGGCCATCCGACCGGGAGAATTCGTTGTGATTGCCGGCTGTAACGGATCCGGAAAAACAACGCTGTTCAGACATCTGAACGGGCTTCTGAAACCGGACGCCGGCGATATTCTCATCGATGGCGTTCCGGTTGCCGCTGATATTCTCAGAGCCAGGCAAAAGGTCGGTCTGGTGTTTCAGGATGCTGACAGTCAGATTGTCGGCGAAACCGTGTATGCGGATGTCGCGTTTGGCCCTGAAAATTTATGCCTGTCTCCGAATGAAATTCGCCGGCGGGTGACGATTGCTCTGAATCTGGTTGCTCTGGAACACCTGGCGGATCAACGTCCTCACCGGCTTTCTGGAGGTGAAAAACGCCGTCTGGCCATTGCAGGCATTCTGGCAATGGAATCGCCGATACTGGTACTCGATGAGCCGTTCTCCAATCTGGACTATCCTGGAATTTTACAGGTGCAGTCCTGTATTGCGAATCTGCATGCGCAGGGCCGCACCATCATTCTTTCCACCCATGATCTGGACAAGGTGGCGGGATACGCCAGCCGTCTGATATTGATGCGGCAGGGCAGGGTGATTCAGGACGGCCCGCTGGAGGCGCTGCTGCAAAACGTTGAAGCTGCAGGCGTCAAAATGCCTTGCCGATGCGTAATGAAGCGGAGATGATACCTAAATGTTTTCAGAATATGCTTCAATAAAACCGTTTGCAAGCCGGATGGATGCACGCATCAAGATATTCTGCATGGTTCTGGTCAGTGTTGTGGTGATTCTGGGAAATGGTGCAGTGCTTGTTGCCTTGTCCGGGGGATGTCTTATATTGTGGTGTCTGATTCGGATACAAGTGCGGCATGTATTCCGGAGTATGATTTGCTTGGGCGCGATGCTGGGGGTGATTTTTCTGAC
>DAIEFO010000329.1 GCA_027325475.1 Desulfobacteraceae bacterium
GGAAACGCTGGGATATTTGAATATTCCGCCGGACAGCGTTCCGGACAAACTGACGGTTTCGATAGACAGAGAGGCCAAGGGGTGAAATTATCCCGTTTACTGAAATCCATATATCCGCACCAGGTCCGCAGCATTTTCTCCGGCAGCACATCGATACCTGTTCCAGAGGCGGGAGACATTTTTCTTCCCCATGATCCGGATATCCGCACAATACATTTCAGTTCCAGAGACGTTCAACCCGGAGGACTTTTTGTGGCCATCCCCGGAACCAGATCGGATGGACATGATTATATCGACAATGCCATTCAGCGGGGAGCGCTTGCCATTGTCAGCCAGAAACCGTTCACACCTTCTTCGGATGTCTGCGCCGTTCAGGTTTACAACGCACGAAAATCACTGGCATTTTTAGCCAGCCGGTTCTACGGGGAACCCTCTGAGCACATGACGGTCATTGCTGTTACCGGAACCAACGGCAAAACCACGACCGCATATCTGATCGAAAAAATACTTCAATATGCCGGTTTTTCTGCCGGCGTTATAGGCACACTGAACTGCCGCTTCTGCGGAAAAGTTGTAGAGGCGTCCATGACCACTCCGGAATCGCTCGATTTACAGCGTATGCTTTCGGAAATGAAAGAATGCGGCGTCACCCATGTGGTCATGGAGGCATCATCCCATGCGATTGCCTTGAACCGTATTGACGCCTGCTGGATGGATATCGCCGTCTTTACAAATCTGACGCAAGATCACCTTGATTTTCATGGCAATATGGAGGATTATTGGCGGTGCAAAAAATCGCTCTTTACAAAACACCTGACAACGGGCCCCAAAAAAGACAGAGCGATAGCGGTAGTCAACAACAATGACAGGCGGGGAAAAGAGCTGATGGATGAACTGCCGTCCGCTCTGAGCTTCGGTTATGATAGCCACTGTCGGTTATGGCCTGACATCATCCGGAAAGATCAATCCGGTATGAGTGGGGTTATCACAACGCCCCAGGGGGCATTTACTTTCGATACGCCGCTTATTGGCGATCATAATGTGGAAAATATTCTGGCGGCAGCCGCTGTCGGCACTGCGCTGAAACTGCCCTTAAACGTCATACGAACAGGCATAGAATCCGTTGAGTTCGTTCCTGGAAGACTTCAGCCTGTTTCCAACACGGTTGAACGTTTTGTTTTTGTGGATTACGCCCATACGCCGGATGCGCTTGAGCATGTACTCAAAACCCTGAAGCCCCTGAGTACGGCCCGTATTATCTGTGTGTTTGGATGCGGCGGAGACAGAGACCGAGGCAAACGGCCCCTGATGGGCCGGATAGCGGCTGATTTATCTTCTGTCTGCATTGTGACCTCGGACAATCCCCGGTCCGAAGACCCGATCGCCATCATTCAGGATATTCTGACCGGCGTTAAAGCGCAGGGGATGCGTCCATGCAGTTTCGCCGATCTGACTTCATGCTCGGATGCTCGAGGGTTCATCGTGGAACCAGACAGAACCAGCGCCATTGAACTGGCTGTCCGAATATCCCGGCAGGAAGATATCGTTCTGATTGCCGGAAAAGGACACGAAAATTATCAGATTATCGGCGAGCGGAAAATTGCCAGCGACGACAGACTGATCGCTGAAAACGCCCTCAAGACAATCAAGACGATTTCGTAAAAAGTCGCAATTAACGACCTGAAAGGCCGAATTTTCAAAACAATATGCAGTGGACAACGGACGACATCATGGCGGCAACGCACGGCGAACAGGCAGGAGATGCCTGCCGTGTATGCTTTGAGGGGATTTCCATCGATTCCCGGAGAATATCTCCGACGGATTTTTTTGTCGCCATCCGCGGCGATGTCCACGACGGACACCGTTTTTGCGAAGATGTGATTCAAAAAGGCGTTCGGGGCATCCTGGTAGAACGCCAGCAGACACGACACCTGCCGGTTGCGGACTGGCAACGCCAGGGCATCGCCTGCATCACCGTCACCCATACGACCCGCGCGCTGGGAGATCTGGCCGCCTATCATCGCAGGCGTTTGAACGTCCGGATAATCGCCATTACCGGCTCCAACGGCAAGACCACCACCCGCGGCATGACTTCGGAAGTGCTGCAACAACGATTCCGGGTGCTTTCAACCGTCGGAAATCTGAACAACCACATCGGCCTTCCTCTGACGCTGCTGAATCTCGATATCAATCATGAATGCGCCGTCGTGGAACTCGGAATGAACCACAGCGGCGAAATCGAAAGGCTCTCCGAAATATGTCGGCCCGATATCGGCGTCATTACCATGATCGGCACCGCTCATCTGGAAAATTTTTCCTCCCAGGATGATATTGCAAAAGCAAAGGCAGAGCTTTTCCGTCATTTGCAGCCAAATGGGATCGCGGTGTTGAAC
>DAIEFO010000032.1 GCA_027325475.1 Desulfobacteraceae bacterium
TTGGTTCTGCTCCGGCATAATTCATATCGTAAAGCATGAAACCAAGATCACGCGTTTCGGACACAGATTGCAGTCTTTCAATTTCCATATCGACTGGTTCAAAATTAGCGGCAAATTCCCGGCAGCCCAAATAAGGCCGATGAAAGCACTGCCCTTTTTCTGCACGGCGGATGAACATCTCCTCAAATTTTCTGATATTGTCTGCTTCACCTGCCTTTTTGGTCATTTCAAAAAAGGCGTGGATAACATAGGCTACATCGCGTAAAATCAGTCCCGCTCTTTGTTGACGATGTTTCCCTTCATCAACGAATAAACAACCCATTTGTGGGGACATGACAGTATCAACTTCATTGCGTCTAACAGACACCCAGGATATGGGCTTTAACACATCGATTTGGGTGATGTTCCAGAGAATGGCCGGTTTCCATAGAATTGCCTCCAGGATGCCCCGCGCTGCCGATGGCGTCATGACATCATAAGAAACACGTTCTACTTTCATTTCGGGACGCGTGAAACATGCATTTTCTCCCCATACCTTAAGATGAAAAACTCGGCTTTTCGACGTTTCAGTCATTTCTCTTCCTTTCTCATACATAAGTTACGCAATCAATTCGTCAACTTCATAACTAATTGACTTATCATGGCAAAACCCTATATTTTCATTGTAAAGAGCGCTGTGCCCCTGAATAAAAATACCGGGATGAATTTCTCTGATAGCCCCATCTGTGCGTAGCCGTTCATGTAACCGCATGGGCAGATTGACCACATAACGTTGCAGCCTTCTCAACAGCCAGCGCTCTGGACCTGAATATTCCAGTTGCGCTATTAATTTCGCGCCTTCTTTGCCATAGGCTACGACAATGGATGCCTGTTGAGTATCGTCTATCAGTTTGAATTTGCTTGAAGCTGTACGAAAACTGAAGCGGCATGTCCGGGTGGAATCTGTTAAATCGGGCAAAATTCTTTGTTTATCGAGTCGATCAGTACCTTGTAGCCAGTATAATTCTCGAAAAAAAGCTGAAAAATGCTCAGGCGTAAGAAAATCCGCTTTGGTTCCGATAATCTGCCGTACAGTGATGTCGGTTGCCTGGCGCAGAATTCCAGCCGGTGGACGGCTTGGGGGCAGAAAAATATTCAGATATCCCTTTGGCATTAGCCCTTCACGATTACAACGTCCAGCGGCCTGTGCAATAGAATCCAGCCCTGCAATCGCTCTGTACACTACAGGAAAGTCGATATCAACACCTGCTTCGACAAGTTGAGTGCTGATAACACGGGTAGGAATTCCGGCTTGTAAACGACGTTTAATTTCAGCAATACAATATGACCGATGAGCCCCGCACATCAACGCGGAAAGATGAAACGTACCTTGTGGCATCAGCGACCAGAGAGAGCGACAGTCATCCCGACGATTGACGATACAAAGTACCGAAGGATACTGGATCAATTCTTCCGATATTTCCGCCCACGATTTAGGATTGGTCATATCTTCCGATAACCTTGCTTCCACCCGTTTCAACTGTACAAACAGGTTAACAGGGTTTTCCATGATTTCAAGTATTCCCTCCAAACCGTTGAAGTTGTAACCGGATGATTGTTGACGACCAATGGCCGGTTGTGTGGCGGTGGACAGGATGATTGAAACTCCATAATTTTTGCGAAGTTCATCCAAAATATAAAGTATCGGTTGGAGATACTCCGGCGGCATAAGCTGGGCTTCATCCAGAACAACCACGCTTCTGGCGATATTGTGAAGTTTGCGGCATCGACTGGTCCGGCTTGCAAACAATGACTCGAAAAACTGAACATTGGTTGTAACGATGATTGGCGCATCCCAATTTTCACAAGCCAATCGCGATTTTGAAGTCTCGGCCTCGACATCACGGGGAGTCAGATTACTATGGTGTTCTACAACCGCATCACCGAAAATTTGACGAAACTGATCCGCAGTCTGTTCGATAATACTGGTAAAAGGAATCACATAAATAATGCGTCTTTGCCCGTGGAGCATCGCATGGTGAAGTGCAAAAGCCATGGACGATAACGTCTTGCCGCCACCGGTAGGAACAGTCAGACTGAAAATTCCGGGTGGAGATTTTGCCTTCGTGATACATTGACGCAAAACGTCAGAACGGATTTGATTGACCAATGTGGGCTGCGCTACGATCTGTTTTTCTTTCATATAATTACCGAAAATCGGGAGCATTTCGGATAATGTTGGATAGCATCCCCGCTGTATGGCTTTTTCCGGTTCAAAAAAGTTTTCGGTATCGAGAAAATCGGCGTCAACCACACATGAAAACAGCATTCGTATCCAAAATGCCGGGTCGCGCCCGATCGGTTTTTCTTTCGGAAACGGCTGATTGAGAATTTCATCTGAAATGCCTCTGGATAACACTGCATCAAGCAGTTCTTTCTGAAGCAGGCGCTGAGACAAAGCTGCACGTCCGGTATTGTCGCCCTCCCAATCGGGAAGCCCTGCATGATGACCCGCAATGAGATATGCTATTATTCGTCCGGCAATGCCCATTTTTTGGATGGCATACAGCGCACCGGCTGTCGAATGATCAACTTTTATCTTGGATTCAAGGTGAACATCTTCTCCGAAAACTGCTTTGATTTTTTTCTGAAAACGTTCGCCATATTTCCCTAAATCGTGCCACAGCCCGGATAGCCGCCCCCACTCCTGAAAGCCAAATTCAGACGCAAAAATAGCCGCGCGTTCCGCTGTGCCCCAAAGATGATCTTGAAGCTCATGCAATCGTCCATCTTGGGTAACATGCGCAATTGGTTTTGATGTCATTCTGATAACCTTCTATATCTAATGTTCTGGATCAATCCCCCCATACACCGTCGTCATCCTCACAATCTCCTCCTTAATTTCATTCTGGAGGTCTGCGGGTTGAATGACTTTGACGTCTGCGCCGAACTGGAGGATCTTCATTTTAACTTCCCGGAAATCGCTTACCGGAAATGTCAGATCCAGGCTGCCGTCATCCAGACGTGTGATTTTTTGGGTCGAATGCCACGATTGTTCCTGAATCCACTGAGCGCGAAAGGGATTGAACCGAAGTGTGACATCCACCGTTGCACCTCCCTGAAAAATGCCGAACGCATGATCCAGCAGATGCTGCCATGTGTCATAGGGCTTTCGCTCGAAAGATTCGTTGTTGATGGCTACGGATGTCATGCGGGAAAGAGAAAATTTCCGCCAGTCTTTCCGGAAATGGCACCAGGCGATCAGCATCCAGTTGGCCATGTAATATTGAAGATGGTGCGGTTCTACCACTCGCTGAGATTGTTCATTATTTCCGGGAGACCAGTAGGAAAAGGAAAGCAGCCGGTTGTTTATTGTAGCAAGAACCGCTTCGTGAAAAATTTGGGGATCAACCAGTGCATGACCGTTCCAGTCCGCAGAAAAAGATTCTTCGATACAATCTGTACGAAAACCGCTGCCGCTGGCATCTGCAAGCAAACATTTATTGAACCGGGCAATGCCGGGGCTGATAAGACCATCCTGACTGCTGGAAAGGAGTTTCTGAGCGATCAGGACGGCTATGATTTCATCCTGAGTTACATACAGACTGGGCAATTTGTAGTCGGGATCCAAATAATAGTATCCGCGTTCACTGCGATTGTATTCAATCGGCGCATGGTACCGGTCATTAAAATATCGAATATCACGGCGGGCTGTTTTGGTGCAGACTTCAAATTGAGCGGAAAGTTTGACGGCATTCGGAAAGCGGTTTTGACGTATCTGGTTGTCAAACCACAGAAAACGTTCAAAGGCAATAAAATCCCCCATCTATCATCTCCCTGTATTCAGGATCGGATTAGAAAGTGATGCAGCCTGCGCATCACCCGTGGAAAATGTTGGATACCTTACGCGCCATCCCGTCCTTTCACAAGTAAGAAATCGGAACAGGATGTTGTGGCAGTAAACCGGAATCCGCCGCCTGTTCAGCAGAAAGCAGTGATCAGCAGTGCGGCAAATTCCCTGAGAGACAGATCGTTCCGAGCCCTGATGGACAAATCCTGAGGCAGTTGTTTGTGCAGGCCATCCACCGTCCATTCGCAGAGGATCACGCCTCGGAAAGATTTTTCCAGCACAATATAGCGAACCTTACCGGAATGCCGGTGAAGGATGATTCCGGAAAAGATTGCTTCGGCTGGCTTTTCGACGGGCGGAAACCTGATAATGGCAAGCAGATAGTTGTCATTGACTTTCACAAGCGGGCTGGATTTCAGCCCATCGGAAGGTATAACCTCTGCCTCAGGAACACGTTTTGCCGTCTGATTCCACAAGTTGACCAGAAAGCCGTCAGAATCCGGATTTGTCAGCATGGAAAGAAATGTCTTGTTGCGTTTCAATGACAGGTCGGCAATCACTTTGTGCGCATACAGATAATGGTGCTGCCGGGCTTTGGAAGAATGGATGCTTTCATCGAGGTTGAACGGTGTTATCGTCATGACGATTTTTTCTCCTTTAATCCGATGGGTTAAAATCCATTGACATCATTTTTTATCATGATATCACATGACCCTGGACATATAGCGTCCCATATCGGAAAAAATTTACAGAGGAGATGAATCGGAATAATTCCATGTTCTGCCCATCTCTGAAAGTGGGAGAACATGAATATTTGTTGCCAGGGCGTAAGATGATTTCCCCGGATAGACAACCCATAAACCGGCCAACTGCAAATCTTTGATGGCGGTCTGCATGGATCGGGTCAGGCGGGGAGCATCTTCATACTTGAATTCGACGCCCCAGTTCTGTCCGCCCCATTGCCAGAAAAGGTCAAGTTCCGCACCCCCGTGGGTGTGCCAGAAATAAAGGTCCGTATCTTCTTTTCCTAATGTCCGGCAAACGCAATCCAGGGCAAAACCCTCCCAGGAAGCCCCCAGTTTAGGCGATACATTTAACTGCTCCTGCCTTTCGATAGACAGCAGGGTGTGAAACAGTCCGGAGTCTCTAAGATACAGCTTGGGCCGTTTTACGATCCGTTTGCCGATATTGGCATACCAGGGCTGGAGGATGCGGACCATAAATGTGCCTTCCAGAATATCGCAGTATTTTCGGACTGTCATGTCGGATATCCCGAAAGAACGCCCCAATTCGGCGTAATTCAGAATCTGACCATGATAATGACTCAGCATGAGCCAAAAACGCCGAAGCGTTCGGGCGGGAATCGTGATACCGAGCTGCGGAATATCCCGTTCCAGAAAAGTTGTCACATATTGATTGCGCCACAGATGACTTTCTTCATCCGATGCCGCCAGAAAAGACCTGGGTAATCCGCCACGAAACCACAAGGTCTTCATGTTTTCCGGGCCAATGTCCTGCAAACGGAAGCCGCCCAGATAATAATAGGCGATTCGGCCGGCCAAGGATTCCGAACTTTGCCGAATCAAATCCCGTGATGCGCTTCCCAGAATCACGAACTTCCGGTTTTTATCCTGATCCACCAGATAGCGCAGCAACGGAAACAGCTCGACCGAGCGCTGAATCTCATCAATGACGATAAGCCCGGACAGGTCTTCAAGAGCCAGTTGTGGCTGCTCCAGCCGGACAGCATCCTGGGGATTTTCAAGATCGAAATAGTGATCGGCATTGATTGCCCGAGCCAGTGTGGTTTTTCCGCACTGCCTGGGACCGAGAATCGCCAAAACGGGAAACATCTTAATCCATTGGGTTATCGTCTCTCGGTCATGCCATCTATCAATGATTTTCATAAGAAGAGGCTATCACACCTATCTCGATAAATCAAACTATTGATATGATATTTCAAGTATGGCTCCCCGCGGGTAGAAACCGTCGGCTGTTTTCTCCGGCCACCCGCTTATGTGTCTGGGGAATGGGCCTTGAATTACCATGGCGTCAGTCTGCAATCCCCGGTGGTCTGCACCATCATCACATTAAGTCCGGCGGTTGGAAAGTGCAGGAATATCCCGTATCAGGGAATCACCATCGAATTTTCAAGAATTTCATCTGCCCTTTTCTTCGGATTCATCCGGGTAGATGATTTTTACATCGCAACACCTGAAAAAGCCGTATTGGATACCCTGCACCTCCGAAAAGCGCTACCGGCCGGGGATGAGCTGGAACTGGACAATATCGATATAGAAATAATGAATCAGATGGCCCCCAAATTCCCGCTTTCGGTGACGCGCAGGCTTAATCCCGTTCGGGACAGACTTCAAGCCGGATCATAAACCTGTTTTTGCGTCTGGTTGACCACAGTATCGATATGTTACGAGAGCACCAACCGTACACTGGTGAACGATGAAATAAATCCCTTGACAGCCATGTATATTGAAGCTTAACATTGCAATATGCATGGACAATATATTAAACGCGCTTTACAAAAAGAGGTTCTTGCCTGCTTGAAGGATTTTCCTGCCGTGGCGATTCTTGACGGCTTCGTAAAAAGTCCGGAGGCTGCGTTGCGCCGCATCCTTCGTCGTTGCGGCGTACCCAAAAGTACGCCTCACTCCTCAGGATTTGCGCGCCTTGCCTGCGAACTTTTTACAAAGTCGTCCGAAATTCGACTTTTTACGAAGGCATCATTCTTGGCCCAAGGCAATGTGGTAAATCCACGCTGGCTCGCAATATGATCCGGAATGCGGGGGAAACGGTCTATCTGGATATTGAACTGCCATTCGATATTCAGAAACTGTCTGAACCCGATTTTTTTTTGCATCAACACTCCGGGAAACTGAACTGACAAACACCTTCATGCTCCGCATCCTGCCGCCTTTTACGCCAAATATCGGAAAGCGACTGGTGAAGTCCCCCAAAATCTACCTTCGCGACACCGGTATCCTGCACGCCCTCCTTCGAATCGACAGCTTTGATGACTTGCTGGGCCATCCCGCGCTGGGCGCTTCATGGGAAACCGTGGTGCTTGAAAACGTCATGGCTGCACTGTCTGGATGGGATGCGTTTTTTTACAGGACAGCGGCAGGTGCGGAAATCGATCTGGTATTGACACGGGGCAAACGAAAACTTGCCGTGGAATGCAAGGCTTCCGCCGCCTATTCCGCTGCGAATTGAATGATTAATCAGCCCAAAAGGACAGCCCCATGAAACCCCATTTACTGCCTGCCGTTACGATCAGAGAAACCGACGGCGGCTTTGAAGGCGTTGCGGCCTTCAGCCTGAAGTCCATCCTCAAGCGGGACCTGCTGCAAGAGCAGCACACAGCAGATAATAAAGGCAGGTTCGAGTTGACAATCGCCGCACCGGCGTATCTTCAGAAATGCCGCGAAGAATTTCTGCATGCCCTGTCGGCATGGCCGGAAAACGTATCCAGTGAAATACAGATTTTCTCGCTTCCCAATCTGGGCAACCGGTTGCAGGGAAGGTTGTGGATAACCCTTGTAATCAGAATATGGGGTTCCGTTGTTCAAGGCATCAAGGCCGATATTTACCGGCGCTGTCTTGAAATCGGACCGCTTCTGAGCGCCTTTTTTCCGGAGGCCGAATTCGAACCGGTGACTGAGCCGGAGGAGCTGAACTTCCGGATTATTCCCTGCAAGTTCGAACATGCACTGATGATCGCACGGCGCAGGGAATCCATTTTATCAGCCGTTCCGATGAAACGCTTTTCCATGGGGTTTGGGCCGGTCACCGAAACATCTTCGAACTCAGACGCCAATGCGTATTGTTTCCCCTGGCGCGCATCCATGGACGACTGGGCACACCTGTTGCAGGTTCTGGCCGGTCAGATGGATCCTATACAGATCATCATCCGGGTTCAACGGGCGGTGCATTGCAATTCAGAAAAAGCACGCCTGGAAGAGGCAGTACAATTCTGTCAGGACTATTTTTCCTCAAACCGTTCAGAGAAATCCATCATGGCGGACTACACCAAAAAGATACAGGATTGCATGCTGCAACAACTGGCGGAGATATCATCAGCGGCTTTCAATACCGGGGTTTACATCTTATCCGAGCGGCAGATTGACCCTTCCCTGGGCCATGTACTGGGGAAATCCATTACTCGAATCTACGGCATTCAGGGTGATGATACGCCGCTGGCCGGTGGATTTACCGGTAAGAGCCTTCCCGTTTCTCAAGCGCTGGGGTCAAGCTGGCTGGAAAATGCTGAAATCCTCTCGATTGGTGAAGCAGCCTGCGCATTCCGGCTGCCTGGGCCGCCGACCAATGATTTATCTTTTCTGCCGGTGCGAAGGCATCGGTCCGTTCCGGCCATATTGCCGTTTCAATATCATCCCCAGAAGGCGGACATCGCTCTTTTTGTCAACGACCATCAAGGCATTGCGCAACCCATCCAGATGAGTACCGAAGACAGAATGCGCCACATGTTCATTGTGGGCCAGACAGGTACCGGTAAATCCACGCTGATGGAATCCCTGATCCTTCAGGATATCCAGGCAGGTAAAGGCTTGGCGGTGGTGGATCCACATGGCGATATGATTGACAATATTCTGGGGAAGATTCCCGATAGCCGGATGGCGGATGTCATCGTTTTGGATCTGCTGGAAAAAGACCGCCCATTGGGTTTAAACCTCATTGAATGGCAGGAAATTGAGGATCGGGATATCATCATAGACGACCTGTATCAAAATCTGGATCAAATCTATGATATGCGAACAACCGGCGGACCGCTTTTTGAAAAGTATTTCAGGGGGATGATGAGGCTTCTGATGGGTGATAAGCCCAGACCGGGATTTGTCCCGACATTGCTTGATTTTATCAACAGCTTTGAATCGGAGGATTTCAGAAGGTGGCTGGGAAAAACCATTGATGACCCCAGTTTAAAAAAGTTTATAAATGAAATCGAACGCGTCACAGGAGAAGGCAGTCTGAATAATATTTCTACCTACATCACGTCAAAATTCAGCCGATTCACAGACGACACCCGCTTAAAACGCATCATCGGTCAAAGCCGGAGCAGCCTGGATTTTGAAAACATCATGAGCGATGGCAAAATCCTTCTCATGAAACTCGGAAGGGGCCGCTTCGGACCAACCATCAGCGCGCTGATCGCCAATCAGATTGTCTCCCGGTTCAAGCTGGCCGCCATGAAGCGGGGGGACATGCCTGCCGAAAAGCGCAGAGAATTTTACCTTTACGTGGATGAGTGCCAGACACTGCCGCCGCAAAATTTCATGGAGCTGCTTTCAGAAGCACGCAAATACCGGATGGGCATTGTCCTGGCCACGCAATATACCGCTCAGCTCACCGAGGGAACAAGCAGAGCGAACAGCTTGCTTTCCGCCATTATCGGAAATGTAGGCTCAATGCTCATCTTCCGCCTGGGACAATTGGATGCGGAGTTGATGGAGCAGGTTTTAAGACCGATATTAAACCGACAGGACATAACGGGTCTTCCCAATTTTCAGGGATATGCCCGGATTCAGCTCTGCAACGAAACCCTTTTGCCCCTCAGTTTCCGAACACAGAAAGACGATGTTCCTTATTGCTCCAGAAAGGCCAAAAAAATTCTGAAACAAAGCAGGAGCAAATATGGCATGAATTGCGAAGAAATCGATAAACAGATTTTTGACAGACTTCACAATTATAAAAAAATGGTGAATCACGCTGTAGATGAACCAATCTGCACTGCAGATGATGATTTCGGAGATGATGACCTCGATTGAATCAGCCGAAAAAGGGCTTTTCTCCGGCTGATTCACGAATTTCTGATAATAAATTCCGGCTATCTTTATTATTCAGTTGAATTCTTTCCTGTTTTGTGATTGTTATATCCCTATTGTTCAGGCGAATCATACCCTACCTCTTCAAGTAAAAAGGTCTTTTCCATGTGTGAGATTTCACAAAGCAGAAAAGAATCGGATCTGGAAAAAGCACAGCGGATATGTCAGCAAATACGGAAACACGGTAATAGAGCAGCCGTCGTCGAGCTATATGAGCAATACCACCAGTTTTTTATCGCCTTTGCCAGAATGCGACTCTATGATCCGGCCAATGCCGAAGATGTGGTTTCCGCGTTCTGGGTTGAACTTTTAAACGGAAATGCCATCTGCGGCTACAAAGCCATCAATAACGCCTCCTTAAAGACTTTTTTGTCGGGGATTCTGCAATGGCGAATCATTAACGCCAATAAGCAAAAAAAATCTGAAATTCTTCCTCCCCAAGCAACTGATCAAGTTCACACCATTCAAAAAGAAATCATCACAGATACAGTTAGGCGCTGGTTGAGGCAGTTTGAAACCGTAAACCCCCGATGCGCCGAATTGATCAGACTTAATCTGGCTGGCTATACCAACGAGCAAATAGCAAAAATGATATTGAGTTCACAGACCTATACAAAAATCGATCTGGATCGGGAAACCAATAAAATCAAACATGAGATCAACAAAGAATACACAGGAATTTGTCAGAAAAAGCTAATTAAATTCATCAATCGCGAAATACACCTGAGAAAATTAATACTGCATGAATTATTTGACAGATAACGTTTTATTCACTTTCTGCTTGAAATGATGGACTATCATTTCAAAGGGGGACTGAAAATGCTGCCAGTTTCATCCGACTGTTTTTATTATTGAAAAATCGGTAAGACAGTTCCTTTCTTTCTAAAATAGTTGTTTTCGGAGTCGTAACCATGGCTACAGTAACTAAACCAGACAAATACTGGGAAACCCTTTTTGAACAGGCCGCCAAAGATATTTCTTCGTTCCAACAGGCTGTGTTCGAATGGCGGAGTTCTCCTGAAACGAACTCCAAGGATGCCATGCTGGTAAGTATCCTTGCGAATCGTGAACGGGGCAGGTTGGCAATGGATATGATTAACAGATCGGATATGCCTGATACATATCATCCCGACAGAAGCCGATTGACACATGTCTGGATTGATTCGGAAGAAATACTTTTTCGCCGTATAGAGACCGATAAGGCCTGCAGTCACAGAATTGTTGAGGAAGATTTTATCAAGCAACTCAAAAAATACGGTGAGTTGGCCAGTTCCGCCGTCCAGGATTCAAAAGCTGATATCTCAACCCTTGAATCACGAAAATCTCAAAATATCGAACACTGCCCTGATCCGGGAATGCTCATTTCATTTGCGTTGAATGAATTGGAAAATGATCAAGCGGCGCATATTAAAGAACACATTGATTCGTGTTTTCTCTGCCAGGATCTGGTATTCGACACCGTAATGGCTGAAAATGAGTCGATCCGGAAACAGGGTGAAGATTTGGTTATTTCGGACCGGTTTTTATCTGCAATTTCTCCTGATCCTGGCTCTGAATTTTATAAACGATTGCTGCAGTTGGTAATTATCGTTAATGCGTACATAAAAAACAGAGCCAGAAATCAGTCCTTTCAACCGAAGGGGTTTGTCTTTGCCACTGCCGCTTCAGAGGAACAACCTTACAAGGGTGCGGAAGATATCCCTTTTGAGATAAACATTACCCCCCGCGATGGTTTGCTCGAAATCCCCTGCACCGGTGACACCGGGGAAGGAAAAACCTTTATTGAGGATATTCTAAAGAGAGAATATTTTTATACCCATGTATTTGCCTGGGATATAACAAAGAATGGAACCGATTGGGGTGTTAAACGGCATGAACAGAACACAACGGCAATATCCGTTGTCGGTTATTCAGATATACTGGTTGTTTTGGGACAGGATAAGGCTGCCGTTGAAAGCGTCGCCAGATATATACCGTTATGGCTGGAAAGTGAAAATTTCAAAATAGAGAAAAACGAATTTAATACCTTTACGGTATTGTTATGGTATCGAATTGTCAAAGAAGTTTAAAAAAATAAATATCTCTTTTCATGTCCAATCTGTTTTTAATTTTCAATCATGAACTGTCACCGCTTCAAGAGAATTCGGCCATCAAAGAGCTTGGGATTTGCCTTTTTCACAAGCTTCCGTCAGAACTTGATCGGCTATGGAGTCAAATACCGCCAGATATAACCAAATTAACAGAATATTTGAAGCCCATAACCCAGTGGCTTTCCGATAGCGCACAATCTTCCGATTATGTTTTGATCCAGGGAGATTTTGGCGCGAGTTACCTGATGGTTCAGGTCGCGTTTAAGCTGGGGCTGATCCCTGTCTATTCCACCACCCGTCGGGAGGCGATTGAAACGCATGGCGCTGATGGATATGTTCAATTGATTCATCAGTTTAAACATGTCATATTCAGAAAATATGGCGACTGAGTTTTGTGATAAACGCATTTGACAGGCAGGTGGGGTCAGAACCGCCTGCCTGCAGGAATCCCTGTCGTTTATTCAGTCCCGTAGATTCCGATCTGTTGATTCTGTCACGATAAAACCGCCGCCAGAATTTCCTAATTCTTTTTCACCAGCAAGATGGCGTCACCATCTTCAACTTTGGCTGTGAGATCAACGGATGAACCATTCATTCGGATTTCGTACCCTGAGCTATCCAGTTCGGCTACAGTCAGAACGTCGGTAACGCTTGCGCCTTCTCTCAAAACCACTTCAGAAATCCGACCCGGAAACTTGCCCACTTTTACTATCAGTTCGCTCATTTTGAACCCTCTTTTTGGTTTTGATCTAAATTTGCCATTTCCTTGTACTTAGTTGTTTCAATCCCGTGGAATCCGGTCTGATGTTCCTGCCGATAATTTACAAGGATGGCAAACTGGAGTCTATTGCTCTTGTTTCAATCCCGTGGAATCCGGTCTGATGTTCCTGCCTATCGCTACTTTCCATGCTTGATGGATTTGCTTCAAATGGTTTCAATCCCGTGGAATCCGGTCTGATGTT
>DAIEFO010000330.1 GCA_027325475.1 Desulfobacteraceae bacterium
GTCCACGCCGTTCCTGGCTGACAAGCCAGTATTCCTTAAGAAAGTCAAGCTGTTCCTCATTAGATAATGCCATTAAATGTTTCTGAAATATTTTCTTATATGCATTACCAAACGATTCCCGATTTGCTGTGTGAGTAATTTGCCCACCACCCCATGATCCATACTCAGAGGTAATCCAATTCAAATGATAGAACATCCGGGAAGCTGAAAGCCGGATTAACATATCCCAGTCTTCAAACATATCAAAGGATTCATCAAACCCACCGATGTCAATCCAGAGCGATTTTTCTAATAAAATACTGATAAGAGGAATATAATTTTCATAACGAAGCCGAAGTGCATCAAACGAATCATTATATTGGAGCACTTCGGTTTCCCGGACACTTGCAGACTCCCCCATCAAATCACGCTTTATCACTCGACATCCAGAATACGCAACTTTTGCGTCAAACTGCAGCATAGCCTGTTCCAGCCTCTGTAAATGATCCGGCAAAAACTGATCGTCATCATCCAGAAAACCAATAACATTGCCAATTGAACCTTCAACCCCCAGGTTGCCGGCTCTAGCTCTGCCCTGCGGTTCTTCAAAATTAATCAGATGGACATTCAACTTCGAAAAACCGGAAGCGACGTGTTCTATCGAAATTCCTGCATCATTGACCACCACAACCTCATCGGGTCGACGAAGCTGATTATCGAGACTTTGCAAACAACGTGATAGTAGATGTGGCCGGTTCTTGGTGCGTACAATGATAGAAATAATCGGAGGTTCAAATATGTGATTTACCATGGAACAAGATTGCTCAGCTCGGTTTCCATTCTTAAGGCGGCTAGTAATTTTATTTTTATGCTTGTCCAATTTTTTCTTTATATTTCTTTTCATTTGTATGTGCTACATCATTCTTGTTATAGGAATTTATAAGAAATCCTGACAAAACCTCCCAGTCAACAAAGAACATCCTATATATGCCGCCTGGCGAAGTTTATCAACAGACCACAGGGAAAAACCCTCTGCATGTGTTACTCCTTCAGGCAGGGTCATACTTCGAAAACGGTTCAATGCAATGGCCACTTCATCATAAGGCCTTTCATCGAGCTGGCTCCGATATATCCTTAACGCCCTTGTTTTTTGTTTCAAGACTGACGTTATATCCACCAGGCGATTGACACGCAGCGGTTGACTGATTTCGCAAAACGCAATATCGCAGGAACGGTCGTACAGTTGTACCGCTCCACATAAAAAAGCACTGGCAGCCCGATGATCCGGGTGAAATTCCAGCGGCGAAGGCACATACACAAGGTCGGGAGCATAGGTTTTCAACGTCTCTCCGATACGTTCCTGTACTCCAGGTGAAACGCCAAGTTCCCTGTCTTCATAAGGCCAGAATTCGAGTTCCATCCTGCCTAAGCAATCACAAGCCTTTCTGGCTTCCTCCTGACGAAGCGATAGATAAAATTGTCTCTCGAATCGGCCTGTCATATCCCCTTTGGCGCCGTTGGTCAGAAAAACCACTTTCACCGGATCCCCGGCCGCGATGTGCAGCGCCATGCTGCCGCCGCATCCGATGGTTTCATCGTCCGGATGTGGCGCCAAAACCAATACGCGCTTACCCGTAAGATCCGTTGTATGAAATGGAACAAATTGATCTTCAGACATAGTGTTACACCAGTTCCGCTTCCCCATCCGCCCATCTGCCTTCCACCTTCAAGATAACTCAGGCAGTTGCATTGCCCTGGAGAGCAGGGGGCAGAGGAAAATAAGGAGATTATTCATAATGCCCTCCAAATGACGTAATATCGATCTCTTCAAGAGATTCATAAATCGTATATATCCGTCGAGTCTTATGATTGACACGGCGGCTGTAAACTTCTTTTTCAAAATATTTCAAACACTCCAGTTTACCGACTCCCTTCCTTGGATTGGAAATCAGCTTTCTGACAAGATCGAAGCATTTGATATGGCTGTTTCTATCATTACGTCTGAACCATATCAAGATATTGCTGCGTGTTTTGAACGATTGGAATTTTTGATGCTTTCGTAAAAAATCGATTTTTAGACGGCTTCGTAAAATATTTGCAGACAAGACACGCAAATCCTTCATCATTGCAGTTACTTGTGGTACGCCGCAACGACGAAGGATGCGGCGCAACGCAGCATACGGACTTTTTACCTGTACTCCTGCCTTTTTGTTTTGACAGAAGGAGGTATCTCCTGAAGCGGAACAACAAAATTGTTTTAAAATATTTGTGTCAACACAAAATTGTATATATTATGAAAAATCAATTTTGATATCACGTGTTATTTCAATACTGTTTATCATGGTATTCTAATTGCACTTCAGTAA
>DAIEFO010000331.1 GCA_027325475.1 Desulfobacteraceae bacterium
TCTTCGATGGTGGTCAGATGATTTTCTCTGACGGCCCGTTCGATCTGGACATCAGTAACGCCAAAGCATTCACAGACAATTTCGCCCTCCACCTTTTTTTCAGCGTTTCCCAGATAGCAGGTGATGGCTTTTTCGAGGGCTTCCCTGCCCATGACCGAACAGTGCATCTTTTCTTTGGGAAGTCCGCCCAGATAGTCGGCGATGTTGTCATTGGTGATTTTTTCGGCTTCTTCCAGCGTCAGACCGATCAGCATTTCCGTCAAGGCGGAAGACGATGCAATAGCGCTGGCGCAACCGAATGTTTTAAATTTGGCTTCTTTGATACGTTTCTGGTCATCCAGCTTGAAATAGAGGGTCAGTGCATCCCCGCAGGCCAGGGAGCCAACCTCTCCAACGCCATCCGGATTCTCGATTTCTCCGACATTGCGGGGATTGAGAAAATGATCTTTTACTTTATCGGTATATTCCCACATAGTAACCTCCTGAACGATTTACTTTGATGAGCTTGCAAACAGGCATGAATCATCGGTTCGGCTTATTCACCCTCTGCCTGTTTTCATGCAAAAAGTCAAACTGCAATGCTGGCACCATATATGAAAACACGTTAAAGATAAAATACAAATCGCATAAGAATGATATAAAAATTCTACCCTGCATGCCGGTTTCGCAAAAAGTTCACATGCAGCGCTTGATCTGCACCTGTCATCGCTTGCGGGTTTACCAACAATAAGAATGAATCCATCCAAAGTCCAGTCGCTTCGTTACCTGTGAAGATGCGCTGGAATACGGCTTGACGGTATTGACATCAGTCGTTGTCGTCTTATTTTCAGTCAAATTAATTGAGAACGGGCAGTTGTATATAGAAGATGTACTATTCAACAATCGAAGGAGAGACTGCGGGAACATGACGGACGATATATCCCCTCAAAATGAAGCTGAAGAGCTGTCTGCGGAGGCTGGAGTCACGGACAACGCCACGGCGGAGGATCCGCTTAAAGATCTCGAAGCCCGATGTGAAAAGGCCGAACAGGAAGCCAAAGAAAATTATGAGCGATTGCTCAGAGTTTGTGCGGATTTCGAGAATTATAAAAAACGATCTCTGAAAGAAATGGCCGATTATCGAAAGTACGCCAATGAGCTTTTGCTGACGGAGCTTCTTTCAATAGTAGATAATCTTGAACGCGCCATTCAATCCACCAGTAACGACGACACTGCTGCTGGGTGCGTTATCGAAGGTGTCGAAATGACACTGAAAGCGCTTCATAAAATATTCGAAAAATTTTCAGTCAAGTTCATCGACGCTGTGGGAAAACCATTCGATCCCAATTTTCATCAGGCGATGATGCAGGAAGCTTCCGAAGATCATCCGGAAAACACTGTTATCCGGGAATTTCAGAAAGGCTATCTGCTGCATGACAGGTTGTTGCGGCCATCCATGGTGGTGGTTTCAAAGGGAGCCGAAACGCCAAAATGATTTCCATGACACGCAGTCCGTCAGCCTTTCCGATGATTCGACTGCAACTGCATACAGAAAAGATTATATATTTCTAAGGAGGAGTTATTATGGGTAAAATTATAGGAATTGACTTGGGCACTACCAACTCGTGTGTAGCCATCATGGAAGGTGGTGAGGCCAAGGTATTGACCAACGCTGAAGGTGGACGTACAACGCCTTCCATTGTTGCGATTTCAGACAGCGGAGAGCGTCTTGTGGGTCAGATTGCCAAGCGACAGGCTATTACCAACCCGCAAAACACGGTTTTTGCTGTGAAGCGTCTGATCGGACGCAAATATTCGTCTCCCGAAGTTCAACGGGATATCAAGGTGCTGCCTTATAAGCTGGAGGAAGCCGGCAACGGTGACGTCCACATCAATATCCGGGATAAGCATCTGAGCCCGGCTGAGATTTCATCTTATATTCTGGCCAATATCAAGAAAACGGCCGAAGATTATCTTGGGGAACCCGTTTCGGACGCCGTCATTACGGTTCCCGCGTATTTTAATGACAGTCAGCGCCAGGCCACCAAAGACGCCGGCAAGATTGCGGGTCTGAATGTCCTTAGAATTATCAACGAGCCGACGGCGGCGTCTCTGGCCTATGGGCTGGACAAGAAAAAAGAGGAAAAAATCGCGGTATTCGATCTGGGAGGGGGCACTTTCGATGTTTCCATTCTGGAAATCGGAGAAGGCGTGTTTGAAGTGAAGTCCACCAACGGGGATACCCATTTGGGCGGTGAAGATTTGGACTTCAGACTCATTGAATATCTGGCCAGTGAGTTTAAAAAAGACCAGGGCATCGATATCCG
>DAIEFO010000332.1 GCA_027325475.1 Desulfobacteraceae bacterium
CCGAATTTTCAATCAGAATCACTCCGTCCGCGCCCACAGACATCTTTGGGCGGCACACGCCGACAATGAACTCAGAAAGCGTTTTTTCATTGATGACTGGCTTGCGGTTGTCGATGATGATGAAGTCATTGCCGCAGCCGCTCATTTTATAAAATTGTATGGGTTCCATAGGTATTGGCCTTCAGTCGTTGATCCAGTCTGGCGCCGACTCTCCGGCAACCAGGTCTTCGCAGGTTTCACGCTGTTTGATCACTTCAAAACGATTTCCTCTGACCATGACTTCCGCGGCCCGCGGCCGGGAGCAGTAATTGGATGACATCACAAACCCGTAGGCGCCCGCGCTCATGAACGCCATCAGATCACCGCTCTGAACATATCCGATGGTGCGATCCTGCGCCAGAAAATCTCCGGATTCGCATATCGGCCCCACAATGTCCGCAGTAAAGGATTCTCTGTCGGGGCTTTTTATCACCGGAAGCGCCTCGTGATAGGCGTGATACAGCATGGGGCGAATCAGATCGTTCATGCCGGCATCGGTGATGACAAACTCCTTGGCTGGCCCTGCCTTGCGGTAGAGTACCTGTGCGACCAGAATGCCGGCGTTTCCGACAATGACCCTGCCAGGCTCCAGCACCAGCCGTATCTTCAAATCTCCCAGTACGCTGGCGATGGCGGCGGCGTATTCGGATGGATGCGGCGGCGCTTCTTCGTGGTAGGTAATTCCAAGCCCTCCGCCCATGTCTATATGCCGGATATCAATTCCCTGCTTTTTCAGTGTCTGAATCAGATCTTTCAGGCTTTTCAGCGCATCTTCAAAAGGCCGGATTTCGGTAATCTGTGAGCCGATATGGCAATCTATTCCCACCACGGTGATATGTGACATCCGGCTGGCTTTCTGGTAGGCCAGCAGCGCATTTTCCGTATCAATGCCGAATTTGTTCTTTTTGAGACCGGTTGAAATATAGGGATGGGTTTTGGGATCCACATCCGGATTGACCCGAATGGCGATCCGCGCCTTGACGTTCAGCATCAAAGCCCGCTCCTGAATCATCTCCAGCTCTTCCATGGATTCGATGTTGAACATCAGGATTCCGGTCTTCAGCGCAAAATCAATTTCATCCATCCGTTTGCCGACACCTGAATATACAATTCGGTCCGGCGGGAATCCTGCTCTCAGCCCCCGGTACAGCTCACCGCCGGATACAATGTCCAGACCGCCGCCCATATCCGCCAGAAGCTTTAAAACCGCCAGGGTCGTGTTGGCTTTTGCCGAAAAACACACCAGGCGGTCCAGCCCTTCAAACGCATCGGAAAATGCTTTGAAATGCCTCGTTAATGTGGCATGGCTGTAAAGATAAAACGGCGTTCCCACCTTTTGGGCGATGGCCTGAATCGGGACATCCTCACAATAGAGTTCATTGCCGCGGTACTGAAAATGATGCATCGCTACTCTCCAATGACTTCAATCATATTTGAATCCTTACCGGCAAGGCCGCCCTCTGAATAACCGACGACTTTGTAACGATAGCGGTACCCCTTTTGAATCGTATCCTGCCAGGTTACCGTGTGCTCAGAGGTCGCCGGAATATCCGCAGTCCGGGTGAAAAGAATCGGACAACCCTTGCAGGTTTCTGAAACCGGATCTGCCGAACGCTGCACCACAAAACGCGTCACCGGTTCCGCACCATCCGCAGCCGGCGGCACAGACCAGAGCAGCTCCACCTGAAGACCGCTGACCCGGCTGCGCAAATCCGTCACCGGCTGAGGCGGTATTACCTTCGGGGGCGACGGCCAGCCTTTTTTGCCGCAGGCGTACAGACACAGCAGTATCAGCGTCGCAGCAAGAAGCTGCAGCAAAAGAGTGCTCCCTGTCTTACGGACAGACGGCATCGGCAAGCCTCTGTCTGGCGGTTTGAATCGCGACCCTGACATTTTCCTGCGCAGTGCCTCCAAACGATGTTCTGCGCTGGATCATCTGCTCCGGCGTCAGAACACTGAAAATATCTTCGGCGATCAGGGGGGAAAACGATTTCATTTCATCCAGCGTCAGTTCATGCAGCTCTTTGCCGTGATTCAATGCGTATCCCACCGTTTTTCCGACGCAACTGTGCGATTCCCTGAACGTCATTCCCTTTCCGACCAGGTAATCGGCAAGGTCTGTGGCATTTAAAAAACCGGTGGTGCTGGCCTGATACATCCGGTCTTTCCGGATTTTCAACCTGGGCGTCATGGCGGTATAAATCTCGATGCAGGCTTTGAGCGTATCCACTGCGTCAAACAGCAGGGGCTTATCTTC
>DAIEFO010000333.1 GCA_027325475.1 Desulfobacteraceae bacterium
GGGAAAATCTATCAAAAATCAGCGTTTGATGCCATAAAGGGTACTGTCAAGAAGGCAGATACCTTGCGTGGTTTTTAAGGAGATTTTCAACATGCATATTCCAGACGGCTATCTGAGTCCTTCCACCTGTATTACTTTAGGCGTTGTCATGGCCCCCATGTGGGCTGTCGCCGCCAAACGTGTCAAAGCGGTTCTCAAATCCCGAATTGTCCCCCTGATGGCAATTGGGGCGGCGTTTTCATTTATCATCATGATGTACAACATCCCGATTCCTGATGGCACGACGGCCCATGCCGTGGGCGGCGGGCTGCTGGCCATTGTGCTGGGGCCGTGGGCGTCTCTCATCTGCATCACCATTGCACTCGCCATTCAGGCGCTGCTCTTCGGAGACGGCGGTATCTGGACATTTACGGCCAACTGCTTCAACATGGCGTTTCTGCTGCCTTTCACTGCGTACTGGGCATATCGCCTGATCGCGGCAAACAGCGAACCGACATCCCCGCGGCGCTGGATCGGCGCCGCTGTCGGCGGTTATTTAGGGATCAATGCCGCGGCGCTGGCCACCGGCATCGAACTGGGCATCCAGCCGCTGCTGTTTCATGCGCCAAACGGTTCCGCCCTGTACTGCCCCTATCCGCTCAGTCTTGCGGTACCGGCCATGATGATCGCGCATATTTCCATTGCAGGCCCTCTGGAAGGCGTGGTCACCGGCATGGTGGTGCGGTATTTTCAATCTCATGACGCCAGTATTCTGGACAGCCATTTTCTTCTTTCCGCTCCAGCAGAATCCGGTTTGGGGTTTGGAAGATATCGGAAACTCCTGTGGGGGCTGGGCGTACTGGCCGTATTATCGCCATTGGGGCTTCTGGCCAAAGGAACGGCCTGGGGAGAATGGAGCGCCGAGGAAGTGGGCAAACTGGCGGGATATGTGCCGGCAGGTCTCGCGCAATTGACCGATAGCTGGTCGCATACCCTGTTTCCCGACTATTCCCTGTCCGGAACCGAGCCTGGATTCTGGGGGGCTGCTGCGGTCTATGTGTTGTGCGCTGTCATTGGTGTCGGCATCATTTTGTTCATGACATATCTGCTGTCACGGCTTCAAACAGTGGAGCAGGAACATTGACGACTTCGTAAAAAGCCCGCATGCTGCGTTGCGCTGCATTCTTCGTCGTTGCGGCGTACCCAAAAGTACGCCTCACTCCTTGCGGATTTGCGCGCCTTGCCTGCGAACTTTTTACAAAGCCGTCTGAAAATCAACTTGTTACGAGAGTATAAAATCTGACTTTCCACGAAAGCGTCAACATTAAAATGACAAACGGGCAGTCTGTTCCGCGATGGCTCGAAGAAAAAAATCCAGATGAAGCCGCGACAAAACGCTCCCGGCGATGGTCCACGTCCGGCTTCATCTCAAAAACACTTCACGATTTCGCCGATCTGATCCGAGACGAAGTATTTTCCGAATATACCGCCAACAACGCCGGACTGTTGCAGCGCCTGGATCCGCGTGTCAAAGTGCTGACCCTGCTGCTGCTGGTCGGAACCGCGGGTTTGCTGCATCACATTTTCCCACTGATATTTTTTAATTTATGGATACTGGGGCTGGCCAAACTTTCCCGCGTGCCGATGGATATGCTGATCAAACGGGTATGGTCGGTGGTGTTCGTGTTTACGGGCGTCGTGGTGTTTCCGGCCTTGTTCAATGTGGTGCAGCCGGGTGACCCGCTCGTTGTGCTGTACCGTTTCCAGCATTCCGTATCCCTGGGAATATGGACACTGCCGGCGGAAATCGCCATCACCCGTCAGGGCCTGACAACGGCGCTGCTGTTGATGCTCCGGGTAGGCGCGTCCGTTTCTTTAGCGGCGCTCCTGACCCTGACCACCCGGTGGCACACCCTGCTGAAAGCCCTTGGCGTTCTGCGGATTTCCACGGTGTTTCTGGCGGTTCTGGAAATGACCTACCGGTATATTTTTCTGCTGCTGCAAACCAGCAGTGAAATGTTCATGGCCCGTCGGAGCCGCATGGTGGGTCACGCCAGCACCCGCGAAAAACGGGGATTTGTGACATCGGCGATGGGGCAGTTGTGGACGAAAACCCATGCGATGGGCGAAGAAGTCCATGACGCCATGCTGTCACGCGGCTATTCCGGAGCGCCCAGGTCGCTGGCGCACGTACAGATGAAACTCAGCGACTGGATATGGCTCATCATGGTTTTTGCGGTCGCCATGCTGTTTGTGGGAGGAGATCGAATTTTTGGATAAGAATGACGCACCACCGGCTTTTTCGTTAAAAAACAT
>DAIEFO010000334.1 GCA_027325475.1 Desulfobacteraceae bacterium
GCGCAAATCCTGAGGAGCGAAGCGTACTTTTGGGTACGCTGCAACGACGAAGGGTGCAGCGCAACGCAGCATCCGGACTTTTTACGAAGCCGTCAAGGATGGTTGCGCACCCGTCATCAGGCATATCCGAAAAACACATGTCAGAGACAAAACCGGGATCGATCCACGACACAAACGCCATCACTTATCGCTGCTTCCTTCCGGACCTGACGAGGTTCATGAGTGTCTGTTGCATGGCGGCCGGCCAGCCCGAGACACACATCCTTACAGAAGCGGCCATCAGACGGGAATTCAGCCCAGCGCAAGGCAAGGCCTAGCACAACCGTCAGAAGTATAACGCAATTGAAGGTATTCGCAAGCAAAAAAATGTTCATATCAGGCTTTTGAGAAAAACCATTGGAAAATATTTGACATTTTCTGATTCCATCGCTATGAAATCAGGACAGGCATATGGAATATTACCATCAAGGCTGATCTCAAAGGAGAAAATCATGAATTTAGAAGCATACTGTCCCCATAAAGTCGTTGACGCAGCAACGGCGGTTTCTCATATTCGTAAAGGCAGTCGTGTTTTTATCGGCACTGGGTGTGGCGAACCCCAGCATTTGATTCGGGCCATGGTGGCGGATATGAACATGCAGGATATTATGGTATATCAGATGCTTTCATATACATTGGCGGAATTTATCGACGATCCGTCATTTATCCGTCGTTTTTCACTCAAACTTTTTTTTATCAGCAGAACCATGAGAAAGGCCGCTTTTGATGGAAAAATCGATTATATTCCCGCCTATCTCTCACAGATTCCAAAACTTTTTACCAGTCACCGGATAGGTCTGGATGTAGCGTTGATCCAGGTCAGTCCGCCGGATCAATTCGGCTATTGCAGTCTGGGGGTGTCGGTGGACATTACCCGTTCCGGCATGGAAAACGCTTCACTTGTCATTGCTCAGATCAATCCCATGATGCCCAGAACCTGGGGGGACAGTTTTGTACATCTGGATGACATCGATTTTATAGTGCTTCATGAAGAACCCATCGTGTCAACACCTGAAAGACGTCCCAATTCTGAGGTCATCCAGCGAATCGGCCATTATATTTCCCAACTGGTGGATGATGGCATGACGCTGCAAATCGGGTTCGGAAATCTTCCCGACGCCATTTTATCCTATCTGGACAATAAAAACGATTTGGGCCTTCACACGCAGTTGATTACTGATGGCATGCTGCCGCTCTTTCAGAAAAAAATCATCACCAACAAGAAAAAAACATTACTGCCCGGCAGGGTTGTCGCCTCCCTGTGTATGGGAACCGACGCCATTTACCGCTACGTGGACAACAACCCCATGTTTTATTTCCGGTCATCCGAATTTGTCAACGACCCGACGGTGATTGCCCGAAATGACAATCTGGTTTCCATCAGCTCGGCGCTGGAAGTGGATTTGACAGGGCAGGTATGTACCGATTCCATGGGATATCTGTTTTTCAGCGGCATCGGCGATCAGGTCGATTTTCTGCGGGGCAGTGCCATGTCCAAAGGCGGTTTTTCGATCATTGCCCTGCCATCCACCGCCCAGAACGGCAAGGTTTCCAGAATTGTTCCCCATCTTAGTGAAGGTGCAGGGGTTGCCACCACGCGCGGGGATGTGAACTTTATCGTTACCGAGTACGGGATCGCGGAACTGAAAGGGAAGGGCATTTATCAGCGGGTCATGGAGCTGGCCCAGGTGGCGCATCCCAAATTCAGGGAAGAACTGATCGACATCGCTAAAAAACGCCATTATATTTTTTCGGATCAGTTGCCACCATCCCAGGATGACCTTCTGTTTCTGGAAGGTTATAAATCCATGTTCCCGCTGAGAAACGGAAAAATCGTGGAGTTCAGACCGCTCTTGCCGTCGGATGAATTTTCATATCGTAATTTTTTCTACTCGCTTCAGGAAGAAACAATCTATCGGCGTTTTTTTTACAAAATGAAGATATTTTCTCACGAAGTGGTTCAGAAACAATGGGCCAGTGTGGATTACCGGAAGAACATGTCTTTGATCGGACTGTCCCAGAAAGGCGGTGGGCGTGAAATTATGGCCATCGGTACCTATGCGGAAGAGGAAAAAGACTGGGCGGAAGCGGCGTTTGTCGTCAGGGAAGACTATCAGGGGATGGGGGTTTCCTCATATCTGTTAAAGGAACTTGAAAAAATCGCTAAAGAAAATGGATATAAGGGATTTACGGCGACAGTACTTCGGGAAAACGCCGCCATGATTCATGTGTTTAAAAAACGCTATCCCAATGCTG
>DAIEFO010000335.1 GCA_027325475.1 Desulfobacteraceae bacterium
GGCATGATGAAGATGGTAACACTGTCCGGATATCGTTTGAGGATTTTAAAAGTCCCCTGGACATCGATATCCAGCAGAATGTCTTTTCCGGCGCAGATGCCTTGATCGATAAATTCCGCAGAGGTTCCATAATAATTGCCATGCACCTTGGCCCATTCCGCCCATCCACCTGATTCGATTCTCCGGGCAAAATCATCCACCGTCATAAAATAATAATCTTTGCCGTCTGTTTCTCCGGCCCTGGGAGATCGCGTAGTGTGCGATATCGAGTAGAGCATGTCCGGAAAACGGCTGCGCACGGCCGCGCAGAGGGTGGTTTTCCCGGCGCCGGACGGGGCTGAAATAATGAAAAGACTGCCTGGTGTATGATCCGTTTCCGGGTGGCCTTCAGAACTGTTTGAAGTAATGCTCATTTTAGAGTTATTCCTGATCCTTCAGCGTCTTTCAGCGTTAAAAGCCGCTGGGATATGGTTTCGGTCTGAACCGCGGATAAAATCACATGATTGCTGTCCGTAATGAGCACGGAGCGTGTTTTGCGGCCCTGTGTGACGTCAATGAGGCGTTTGTCGTCTCTGGCTTCGTCTTTCAGCCGTTTTACCGGTGCGGAATTCGGCGAAATGATGGCAATGATTCTGTCGGCGGCCACCACGTTACCGAAACCGACGTTCAGAAGCATCGCGTTCGGTCGGACACTGCCATGATTGATAACCGGTTCCAAAGAACCTCCTTATTCGATGTTCTGTACCTGTTCGCGGATTTTTTCAATGCCGGTTTTAATGTCCACCACCTGGTAGGAAATGGCAGGATTTTCGGCTTTGGAACCCATCGTGTTGATTTCCCGCTGCATCTCCTGAAGCAGAAAATTCAGCTTTCTGCCCGCTGGTTCCGGGGCATCCATCAAATTCCGGAACTGAAGTATATGGCTTCTGGCTCTGACGATTTCTTCGGAAATATCCCCCCGATCCGCTAAAAAAGCGGCCTCCTGCGCCAGACGCGCCGGGTCTATCTCCACAACGCCCCGGGTGATCTGCTGAATGCGCTGAAGGAGTCTTGACTGAATCGTCTCCAGAGGATCGCATTGCTGTTCGATGACGCCCAGTTGCTTTTCCATGATGTCGAGGCGTTCGCGGATATCCCGGGCCAGATAATTGCCTTCCTGCGTCCGCATGTCGATCAGGCGGCCGAGCGCCACATGAATACACGCCTGTACGACGTCCCATGTGGCGTCCATGTCTTTTTCAGCCTCGGAAGGCTTGATGACGCCGCTGCATCCGGCCAGCATCCCCAGAGAAACCGTGTCATTCAGCGAAAACACGCGGATGATGTCGTTCAGTGCGTTATAATAGGCCTTGGCTTTGGCTTCGTCAATCTCAAAGGCGCCGGCAGTCGCGGACGCATCCGAAATCTGGATAAAAACATCAAGCCGTCCGCGGGTGATTTGTCCGGAAAGAACCGCTTTGACTTTTTCTTCGAGCGGCTGATATCCGGAAGGAATCTTGAGCGATATATCCAGTGTCTTGCTGTTGCAGCCCCGGATTTCGCAGTTTGCGGAAATGGTATCCTGTGTGAGTTTATGGCTTGCAAAGGCCGTCATGCTGAGAATCATCCGGGAGCTCCTTTAAATCCATCATATATTTTTTGCGCACCGTTATCAGAAAATTCCGGATGTCGTCATGCGCGTAGTCCGGATACGTCCATGGCAAGGTCTGAAAATCGTTCTTGTGAAATATCAGCGTGAGATCCGCGTAGATATTTTTACCGATGTAAATCCGGTGCGCGTAATTCTTGCCGGTGGCCAGCACCAGGCGCTCCATGAGCAGATAGCCGGGATCCATATTGATTTCCCTGTCACCGTTCACGGCAAACTGCGCTTCAAGGGCGTTGGTTGTCAGTTTGATATCCGCCAGGGCGTCCTGCGGGATCAGGGTTTTGAAAACCAGCATTCTCCGGAACAGCGGCGTTCCCATTTCTCTGGCGTAGTAATCCGTGAAATCAAAAGGAAACCACGGGCTGACGATGTCAACGGGGCCGAAGCTTTCCATCAGCATCGGCGCCGCCGCCGAGACCAGCTCTTTCCGGCGGGTAAACATTCCGATGATCAGTTTTGCCGGTCTGGGCGGCTGTGGAAGACTCATGCCCGCCTCACGAAATCGGCTTGGCTTCGTTAATGAGCATGACGGGGATGTCATCCTTGATTTCGTACAGCAGTTTGCACCGGTCGCAGATCAGCCCGTCGCCGGTTTTGTTCAGATGAATATCGCCCTTGCACTTGGGGCATGCCAGTATCTTCA
>DAIEFO010000336.1 GCA_027325475.1 Desulfobacteraceae bacterium
ATCGAGTTTGTATCCGAAATGACCGGGGCGTTGCGATATTGATTAAAGTCGGCCTCGGAAATTTTAACGATTTCCACTGTGATAATCAGAAAATATAATATGTATTCATCTGTTATTGTTCAGAAAGAGACACAAGATTGTTCATCGACACGCATCACGGATTCTTGCTGGAAAGTTCTCTTATATGCCTCCCGAATCTGTTCCACAGCGCTGCTGCTTTCATTGCTGAAAGTATAAAGTAATATCAAGAGCTTTGACCTTTCTTTTGTGATGGTCCCAGTCGAGTCCTTGAATTGACCTTTTCCACTTAACAACGTCAGCCCGGTTGGGAAACGGGGTGTCACTTCCGTGTTTATAAAATTCTGGAACTCATCTTCAGTTACCTCACCGTTTGGCCTTGACAATCCAAAATACAGCTCGGTTCTGACATAAATATTTCCATGAAGCTGATGCTTACAAAATTCCTGTTCACGCCAAGTCTCAGAAGGTATCTGTTGATGGGTGTCAAATGCGCATCCACTATTCAGGAATAATCCGGTAACAACAAAGATGCCTGTTATGAAATGCCTAAAATTATTCACAAACAGCTCCCGAAAATGCTTCTCTGATCTGATATTTATCCGTTTATTTCCATATGGAACCTTTAAGGCAACGCCTGATGCCAATTAACATCATGAGATTTCAGATCAATCGAACGCCTTTATTTCGAATATCCAGAAAAAAAGACGGTGGATTTATGTTGATATCGTCAAAAGAAAAGGAAGTGCTGAGTAAATCAGAGCAGAGGATGTGTCAAAAACAATTGGGGATACAAGTGAATCCTTGTTCCATAAAATGCTTGTCAAATGTAAAGGCTGTTGTAACCCCTAAAAGCCGCATGGTCTCAAAACTTACGCAATCAACAAGGCTCAGCCTCTTTCTTTTGGAAGAAAGCACAACCGCCACAGCAGCATAATGTACGACTTTGTCAACCCATTCAATATTAAGGACCGGAACAATGTCTTCCTGAAACGCTTTTATTGCCGTCAATCCCAATCTGTTCTGCATCAGAGCGCAGGTTTCTACAAGAACATAATTGGTTGTTACCAGTGATTTTCCGGACGTCAGTATATCCATCCATGTATGTGCTGCCAAGACGTGACTGGCGTCATCCCTGTTCAAGACTCCAATGAATCCTGATGTATCAATAAAAATATTCATTGCCCCCAAATCTTTGCCAGATAGCTATCATGTTCGGCTGCGAGGTCTTTGATCCCGCTTCTGAAGCGACCGGCAACCGCCATGGCCCTTTCCCGACGTTGCTGATCAACGCCTCCCTGCTGTGACTTGGCAAAAAAATCAATGGCCTGCCGAATAATTTCGGCCATTGATTTCTGCCGGGATTCAGCCATGTTTTTCAGAACAGCCACCTGTTCTTCCGACAACTGTATTTGTGTTCTTACCACACGTACCTCCTGCAAGTGATTACACATTTTATGGAAAAGATAACAGTTGTACGGAAATGTGTCAATATTCAACGGCATCGCAACATGTTCACTGGCAGGGCGTGGAAAACAGACGTTCGTATTTTCTAAAAATGACATGTCTGAACTGGTGCGTCAGCCGCACCGACCCGTCCGGCAAATGCTCCTCGACGGCTTCGCGGCGCGTCGTTGCATATACGGCTATCAGATCCAGCTTAAACGCCATCTGCGCCACCAGAAAACAGGCGCCGAAATCTCCCTGAATCAGAATATAATCCCGGGGCTTCGCATGCGCTGCAAGCCAGTTCCGGACGGGCTGAAGATAATTCGCAAGCGTCTCCAGTTCCGACGGAACCTGTCCCCACAGCGTCTGGATATCCGCCGGAGGTTCGATGAAGCCGGTAATTCCAAGACGGCGCCTTGCATCCGACTCCTGCGTGGGCGTCAACCGGTGATTAAAAAGTAAAAGAAGTTGTGTCATGTACGAGAGCCCTTTACACTCAAGAAGTCAATGTCATTGACGGTTTCAGCATTCTTTATAACGCCATCGATCAGGCGCTTTCCGCTTTCAGACCCCATGAGCCACTCCAGCATCTCAGGCGTCGCATTCAGACAATTATCGACCAGAAACATCACTAAAAATTTCTCCTTCCGCACCGGCCATTTTATCTGACTATGAGCTTATCATGCCGGTGTCAATAACATTCAACATTGACGCTCTCATAAAAAGTCGAATTTCGGACGGCTTTGTAAAAAGTTCGCAGGCAAGGCGCGCAAATCCTGAGAAGTGAGGCGTACTTATGGTACGCCGCAACGACGAAGGATG
>DAIEFO010000337.1 GCA_027325475.1 Desulfobacteraceae bacterium
CAATCAAGATACCCCCCGGAACATCACAGCTTTTGGCGGCCCGATTGAACGACATCCCTGCAGCGTCTGTTACATCCGTCGCATCGGTTTCCCCTGAAGAGACAACCGTCGCGGCAGAAAGTGCCCCGCCGCAGGAACACCATGTGATTCACCACAAGGTAAAACGTGGAGAAAGTTTGGGGGGATTGGCCAAACACTATCACACCAGTGTGAAAAGCATCATGCAGGCCAACAACATGAAAAAAGCTGTCAGAATCGTTCCCGGCAAGGTATTGGTGATTCCGCAGAGCGCTTCCCAGACTGTTGTGGCCGCTGCTAAAGAAACTACCGGAAAGTCTAAACGCAGCAAAGAGCATCTGGTCTTGGCCAAAGCCGCCAGTCATGAGACATCGAGCCATAAAAAAACAGCCGCGGTTCATACGGCTACCCACACTGTCAAAGCGGGGGATTCGCTGTACAGCATCGCCCGACAATATGGCGTTACTCCCAAAGAAATTCAGAAAGCCAATGGATTATCGTCTGCCACCATCACATTGGGTGAGAATTTGAAAATTCCCGCTGCATCATCTGCTGAGATAGCCAGAGTAAAATCCGATAGCGCCGCCAAAGTAAGGGCTGAAAAGAAACAGGCGCATCTCAAGAAATATCTGGTAAAAAAAAATGACAGCGCTTTTTCGATTGCATCCAGCCATAACATGCCGATAGACCGCTTTCTGAGCATCAACAATCTATCGCCGGGAACTAAAATTTTTCCAGGCCAGAAAGTTTTCGTCGAATAGTGCTGATGGAAGAGAACAGGTTATCTTAAAGCATCATAACCGGGATGCCAAAAGTCGCCTCCACATGTCTGTGAATGGAGGCGCAGACCGTTGACATGGAAAAGTCCTGCCCAGTTTCCTGAGACATGGATGTCATCCGAACGCCTGAAAGGCCACAGGGGTTGATCCAGTCGAAGGGTGTCAGAGACACGGATACGTTCAGCGCCATCCCGTGAAACGTTACGGTTTTGCGAACGCGGATGCCGATGCTTCCCAGTTTAGCGTTTCCTACCCAGACGCCGCGTCCCGCCGGATTTCGTCCGGCGGCGATACCCCACTCGGCAGCAGTTTGGATCATGACGGTTTCGAGAGCTTCGACATAGCCGGTTATTGATATGTGTAATAATTTCAGATCAATGATTGGATATACGACCAGTTGACCGGGGCCGTGGTACGTAATGTTGCCTCCCCGTTCCGTCTGGATAACGGATATCCCGGCGTTTTCCAGAAACGAGCGGGATACCCGCAGATTTTCCAGCCCGCCCCGATTCCCCAGGGTAAATACCGGCGGGTGTTCCAGCATCAGTAACGCTCCGGTGCATTCTGGAAACGGCGGTGACAAAAATGCACGACGGGCAGCACTTTTCATCACATCCAGCACGCCGGCCGCAACATCCACACCACGTTCCACAGCCCCCACCAGACGACGCTGCAGGGTCATTGCTTCCGGATATGCCATGACGTCCATATGGAAGCCATACCAGCCTGGTGTTGTCATCCCGTTAAACACGGCTTTCTGGCGGCTGCGGTTTCGTCCATCCGGCGGACTTTTGTGCGGGTTGGGGCCGTTTTCAGAACATCCGCAGGCTCTGAAGCAATCTGTTTAAGGGCGTCCACAAACTGATCCAGGTCTTCCATGGATTCTGTTTCCGTCGGTTCGATCATCAGCGCCCCATGCACTACGAGCGGAAAATAGATTGTCGGTGGGTGATAGCCATAATCCATCAGACGCTTGGCGATATCGAGCGTTGAAATTCCGGCTGCCTGCTGTTTCTGATCTGAAAACACGCATTCATGCATGCAGGGCCGATCGTAAGCCAGATGAAATGTCGTCTTCAGCTTTTCCTTGAGATAATTGGCGTTTAGCACCGCCAGTTGGCTGGCGGTGGTCAGCCCTTCTGCTCCCATCGAAAGAATATAGCTGAAAGCCCTTACCAGTACAGCGAAATGTCCGTGAAACGCCAGAAGCTTACCGATAGTATCCGGAAAATCTTCAGACAGGGCGTATCGTCCGTCCTCTCGTGTTATGACGCGGGGAACCGGCAGAAACGGCGCCAGCTTTCGGGTGACGCACACCGGGCCCGCGCCGGGGCCGCCACCGCCGTGAGGCGTTGAGAAAGTCTTGTGCAGATTCAGGTGCAGCACATCCATGCCGATGCGCCCCATGTCGGCAATGCCCATTACGGCGTTCATATTCGCGCCGTCAGCATACACCAGGCCGCCTTTGGCATGGACGATATCGGTAATTTC
>DAIEFO010000338.1 GCA_027325475.1 Desulfobacteraceae bacterium
GAAGCGTACTTGTGGTACGCTGCAATGACGAAGGATGCGGCGCAACGCAGCATGCGGACTTTTTACGAAGCCGTCAGAATTTGTAGTCCATAAATTCTTTCAGGGAAACTTGACCATCTGTATTGAAAGCGATCATGGAGGGCTTAAAAAACCCGCCATCGAGATAGAGTTTTCCCTTGATATTGTAATTGACGGCGTTTTTGCCTTTGAGCGATTTGATACATTTGGCAATGTCTTCTACCGAAGAATATACCGTCAAGGGAATAACCGAAGATTTCAGTGAAGGGATACGGGTCGGGGTATTGGAAACCCCGGAGGCTAACCTGATGTGGTCGAGATCCAGAACGCAGTCGATACCCTTGATATCGTAAGACACATTCTGAGGGTTTACCACACGCATTTCGATGTGAAGAACAGCTTCAAACAGGTTGATGTCCTGAATCTTGACAGAAGACAGTGTGACTCGCGGAGGATCGTTCTGGCCAATCATGGCGCAGGCGGAAAACATCAGAATGAACATCCCCATGCACACAGACATCACTGCTTTTTGTCTGAAAAAACATTGCATCTTGACATCCTTCTGAAGGTTATCGGTATGTTATGATTCTAGATAGTTTCTTTCTAAAAAAAGCACGCTGACCAGTTATAGAAAAAATACCGCTCTGTGTCAACCATAATGGATACGAGAAAGCAAAAGTCAAATGACAACACAGGTTATTGTGGGTTTACCGCGCAACCATCAGTCTTGATGTCCTCGTAAAAAGTCGATTTTCAGACGGCTTCGTAAAATGTTCGCAGGCAAGGCGTACAAATCCGCAAGGACTGAAGCGTACTTGCCATACGCTGCAATGACGAAGGATGCAGTACAACGCAGCCTGCGGACTTTTTACAAAGCCGTCAGCCTTGAATCCATTCGGTTTGAGAAGTATTTTCAGAACGCAAAATATCCGGGGTTATGGTCCGGCGGATATGGATCCTGTTGCCGGTATTTTCAGGATGAGCAGATACCAATGGAATGTTCTGCGGCTGATACAGCAATTCGTTCAGGAGGATATCTTTTTGTTCCCATATGACGTTCAGACGGTTTTGAAAGCGGACGCGGAATTTTTTATCGGCAAAGTAGTCCCCGACCATATCGTCGTCAATGGGAAATGATGCCACACGCACCCGTATTTCGGGAATGTGTCCGCACAAAAACTGCCAGAAACTTTTAGCCCTTCCGGGATAGGCGATGGTGACATCGAGCATCTGACGCATCTGTTCCCCCATCGCCGACAGCACAAAGGCAATGCCGCCCGCCTTGGGTTTGAGAAGATGCGTATAAGGCGATACCTGCTTCTGGCGTTTTTCAGGGGTAAATCGGGTTCCTTCCAGAAAATTCATGACCGATACCGGTACGGTTTTGAATTTTTCACAGGCTTTTCGGGTGATTTCCATATCTTTTCCTTTAAGTTGCGGATGTTTCTTCAGAAAAGATTTGCTGTAGCGTTTCATGAATGGAAAATCCAGCGCCCACCAGGCCAGTCCTAAAAAAGGCACCCAGATCAGCTCTTTTTTCAGAAAAAATTTAAGCAGTGGAATTCTTCCATTGAATACTTTTTGAAGCACCAGAATATCCACCCAGGACTGGTGATTGGCTACCACCATATACCAGCCATTTTTTTTGAGACCTTCAAGCCCCTGAACATCCCAGCGCACCGGATTCATAAAGCGGATGTTACGGTTATTGTTCGATATCCATAAGCCGGCGATGCCGTTGATGACGATGTCACACAGTTTCCGCCATGATTTCAGCGGAATCATGAACTTCAGCAGCGCCACCAGGAAAAGCGGCAATGTCATCATAATGGTGTTGCATATGAACAGCAGCAGGGATATCGCTCCTCTCACAGGGCCAGGTAAATATCTGAGCATGTCGGGTTCCTTTCACTATACTGGATGGTTACATATTTTCCAGTGTAATGAGTTGCACCGCAAAATAACAGAGTAAAATTCGTGTGTTACAAAAGTTTTACATTAATGGGTGCAGCCCCGGTCGTGTGATACCCATAAACTCATTGATCCAGTCCGAGCGTTCCACCAGGGTTCATAATTCCTTTAGGGTCGAAATGGGCTTTTAAGACTTTTAAAACAGCCATCTGCTCTTTACCCAGGTGTTTTTCCATAAGAGTTGCGGTCATTTTTCCCACACCATGGTGATGACTCAAAGAGCCGCCGCTTTTTACGATCTGTTCGATGACGTCCATCTGAAAGGATTTGTAGTCGTCGA
>DAIEFO010000339.1 GCA_027325475.1 Desulfobacteraceae bacterium
CGATGAGAACGGCGCGTTTGGCGACCGGGAATCACTCAAACAGGTCAGACGTCTGGGGCCGAAGGCGTTCGAGCAGGCCGCCGGATTTCTCAGGATCCGTGCTGGCGCCAACCCGCTGGACGCCAGCGCGGTGCATCCCGAAAGCTACGCCATCGTGGACGCCATGGCGGCGGATATGGGCTGCACTGTCAGCGATCTGATGAAAAATCCGTCTCTCCGTCAGAAAATTGATATTTCCCGCTATGTCACCGACACCATCGGCTTGCCCACGCTGAAGGACATTATGGAGGAGCTGGCCAAACCCGGACGCGACCCCCGCGAACAGTTTGAAGCGGTGGAATTCGCCAGCGGCATTGAAAAGCCGGAAGACCTTTGCGCCGGCATGAAACTGACCGGAATCGTCACCAACGTCACCGCGTTCGGCGCCTTTGTGGACATCGGCGTGCATCAGGACGGTCTGGTGCATGTCAGCGAACTGGCCGATCATTTCGTGAAAGAGCCGGGCGCCGTTGTCAAGGTCGGCCAGAAGGTTCGGGTCACCGTGCTGGAGGTGGATCTGGAGCGCCGGAGGATCGGGCTTTCCATGAAATCCGCTCCGGATAGCGCCTCCCGATCTCCAAAGCCATCCAATCAGAGAGCTGATCGTCCCAAGGACCCTAAAAAAATGCTCCGGAAATCTTCAAAAGAGACTACGACGCCGTTTTACAATCCGTTTGCCGATGTCTTTAAAAGGAGCTCCCGATGACATCTTTATGGCAGAATCTGCCAGGAGCGTTGAAAAAAACATTTACAGAATAAGCAAGATATGATGAACTCTCAACTGGATCAATCCGAAACATTGACAGCTTCGTAAAAGGTCAACATTGCATCCTCCTGTAAGGCCAAAACCACCGTTTTCGAACAGGTGAACAATCATGCTGGCGCAGTTCAGAGAGTTTTGCCAAAATCTGAGTTCCCGTTTGCTTTTCTCTGTTGGGCGGACCCTCCAGAAAATGGGAAACACCATCCGTCAGAAACGGATTGAACCGGATACCCAGCGGGATCAATATCAAAAACCTGCCGAACAAACGTCTGACCAGAGCAGAATTAAGGAGCTGGAAGACAGACTTGCGGGAGCGGAAAAGAAATATGACGCTATCTTCAACAATATCCCCAATCCGGTTTTTGTTCTGGACATCACCACACTTGATGTTCTTGACTGCAATGAAAGCGTTAAAGCCGTATATGGATATGCCAGGGATGAAATCGTATCCAGGCCGTTTCTGAACCTGTTCTTCGAAGAAGAAAAAGAATATTACGCATTCAAGCTCCGGACGGCGTCGCTGCTTCATCATGTCAGACACATCACCGGCGACAACACCTCTCTTTTAGTGAATGTCCGGATTTCAGCATCCGAATACCCCAGTAAAAAAGTATTGCTGGTTACGACCAGCGATGAAACCAAACGGCTCGAACAGGAGCAGCAGATCGTTCAGGCCAGCAAAATGGCAACTTTGGGTGAAATGGCTACAGGCATTGCTCATGAACTGAACCAGCCGCTTTCGGTTATTAAAACCGCCAGTAATTTTTTCATGAAAAAAATCAACCATCAGGAACCCATTCCCGAAGAAATTCTTTTGACGCTGTCCAGAGAAATCGACAGCCATGTGGACAGAGCGACCCGAATTATCAATCACATGAGACAGTTTGGCCGCAAATCCGAAATTACCTCTGACAAAATTCAGGTGAATGATATTTTAAAGAGCGCTTTTGAAATATTCAGCCAGCAGTTGAAAGTCCGGGGTATCGATGTGCTGTGGGAACTTGAAGAGGACATTCCCTGTGTCATGGCGGATGCCAATCGCCTGGAACAGGTATTTATCAACCTGCTGCTGAACGCCAGAGACGCCATTGATGAAAAATACAATGATCAGCGTCTGTCCAAAAATATGGGCCGCATCACGCTGAAAACCAGCGCAGACACCAAGAATGTCGGTATTGTCGTCAGCGATACGGGAATCGGCATTCCGGCGGATAAACTGAACAAGATATTCGATCCGTTTTTCACGACCAAAACCGTCGGCAAAGGCACGGGGTTAGGGCTTTCCATAACATACAGCATCGTCAAGGAATATCAGGGGAATATCCGGGCGATAAACAATGATGATGGCGGCGCGACATTTATCATCACCTTTCCACGGGCGCCGGAGGATTCTCCATAACGGTTTCGTTGTATCCGATCACTTTCATATCAGGGAAGCGTTATGTACCACAGCATTTTAAT
>DAIEFO010000033.1:0-2740 GCA_027325475.1 Desulfobacteraceae bacterium
GCAGGCCATACTTCATGCCATCGATCATCAAACGCCGGAGGCGGACGATCGGTCGGTGATCGAACTTCGGCGGGTATCTCTGGAATATTTCGACCCCCGCATCACCGAATTTACGGATGTGGACAGTTGCGGCAGCCAATGCTCATCCTGCGGCGCGTGCCGGGATTGCGGCATCTGCGTGGCCATCTGTCCCCAGGTCGCCATCCGCCGAATGGAGATAATTCCTGACGGCTATGAATACCGGGTGGACGCCGATCGGTGTATCGGCTGCGGATTTTGCGCCGGTGCTTGTCCCTGTGGCGTGTGGAATCTTGTTGAAAACCCGCTGGTGGAATGATACAAAAAGGAATATGAAAAAAGCCATTTTAGCACTGGAAGACGGGCGGACATTTGCCTGTCAAAGCTTTACAGGCCCCGGCGAAGCCAGCGGCGAAGCCGTCTTCAATACCAGTATGACGGGCTACCAGGAAGTGCTGACAGATCCTTCGTACCGGGGGCAGGTGGTTGCCATGACGTATCCGCTGATTGGCAATTATGGGGTCAATCCCCAGGATGTCGAATCTGATCGCGTTCAAGTGGCCGCTTTTGTGGTCAAGGAATATCAGCCTTTTCCCAGCAATTTCCGTTCAAGGGCATCGCTGGGCGACTACCTCATACAAAACCATGTGATGGGAATTGACGGACTGGATACCCGGGCGCTTACGCTGCACTTGCGAAATGCCGGGACAATGCGGGTATTCATCTCCACTGAGGACCCAGATCCGCTGTCCTGCATCCGGAAAGCCAGAGCTATTCCCAGCATGACTGGTCAGGATCTGGCAACCGTGGTGTCCACACAAACGCCGTACCGGTGGGCGCAGGATATCCCTGTACCGCTTGAAGGCGATTTCAGGATACTGTCTCCGGCGGTCTGGAAACAGCGCGGACAGCGGCGTTCCGTGGTGGCTTTTGATTATGGCATCAAATACAATATTCTCCGGCTGCTGGAGGCGTCTGGCTGTGAGGTCGTTGCGGTGCCGGCATCAACTTCCGCCGCCGATATCCGGCGCATGGAACCGGACGGTATTTTTTTGTCCAACGGTCCCGGCGATCCGGCGCCGATCACCTACGCGGTTCAAACCATCCGGGAGCTTCTGGGATACAGACCCATTTTTGGCATCTGCCTGGGAATCCAGCTTCTGGGTCTCGCGATGGGAGGCGCTACCTATAAGCTGAAATTCGGTCATCGGGGAGCCAACCAGCCGGTCAAGAATCTGAAAACAGGGCGTATTGAGATCACCTCTCAGAATCACGGATTTGCCGTGGATATTGCCACGTTGAATCCGGATGATGTCGAAATCACCCACATCAATCTCAACGATCAAACGCTGGAAGGATTCCGGCACCGCACCCTGCCTGTTTTTGCGGTTCAGTATCATCCGGAAGCCTCTCCGGGTCCCCACGACGCCCGGTATTTATTCGATGAATTCAACCGGCTGATGGCCGGCCGCTAAAAACCCGTTAGAGGTGAAATACCAAGGTATGCGGGGCTTGTTTCATACCTTGTTTAACCCCTTATTATCCCAGATACTTCGGCAATCAAACTATGCCCAAACGTACAGATATCCATAAAATCCTGATTATCGGCGCAGGTCCGATCATTATCAGCCAGGGATGTGAATTTGATTATTCCGGCACCCAGGCATGCAAGGCCCTGAAAGAAGAAGGCTATGAAGTGGTGCTGATCAACAGCAATCCCGCCACCATCATGACAGATCCCGATATGGCCGATCGGACATACATCGAGCCCATTACACCTGAAACCATCGCCCGGATCATCGAACGTGAACGCCCCTGCGCCGTACTGCCGACACTGGGCGGCCAGACCGGTTTAAATACCGCCATTCAGGTCGCGGAGCTGGGCGTTCTGGAAAAATACGGGGTTGAAATGATCGGAGCTACCATTCCGTCTATCCGAAAGGCGGAGGATCGTGACCTGTTCCGTCATGCCATGGAAAAAATCGGGCTTCGCATTCCCAGAAGCGGCATTGCCACAGACATGGAGCAGTGCCGGTCTGTTGCCGCGGAAATTGGCTTTCCCATTATCATCCGGCCCAGCTTCACTCTCGGCGGTACCGGCGGCGGGGTCGCTTACAATGCCGAAGACCTGGAAGTTATTGCCAAAGCAGGGCTCGATGCCAGCATGATCAGCCAGATTATGCTGGAAGAATCGGTTCTGGGCTGGAAAGAATATGAACTTGAGGTGATGCGGGATCATAACGACAACGTGGTCATTATCTGTTCCATTGAAAATGTGGATCCCATGGGCGTTCATACCGGTGACAGCATTACGGTGGCGCCTGCCCAGACCTTGACGGACAAAGAATACCAGCAGATGCGAAATGCCGCAATCGCCATTATCCGGGAAATCGGAGTGGATACCGGCGGCTCCAATGTACAGTTCGCCGTTCATCCTGAAACCGGTGAAATGATTGTCGTTGAAATGAATCCACGGGTTTCACGCAGTTCCGCCTTGGCTTCCAAGGCGACAGGGTTTCCCATCGCCAAAATCGCCGCCAAATTAGCCGTTGGTTATACTCTGGATGAAATTCCCAATGATATCACTGGGGAAACCATGGCCTCTTTTGAACCGACCATTGATTATTGTGTGGTCAAGATTCCCCGATGGACATTTGAAAAATTTCCGGAAACCCGCGACTACCTGACGACCGCCATGAAATCCGTAGGGGAAACCATGTCC
>DAIEFO010000033.1:2905-12305 GCA_027325475.1 Desulfobacteraceae bacterium
GAGGCCATGCTGCACGGAATGTCTTTGCCGGCCATATACGAGCTGACCCGAATTGACCCATGGTTTCTGGATCAAATCCGGCAGATTGTAGATATGGAAGCCCGCATTCGTGATGCCGGAAAGAACATTTCCGGTTCCTTGCTCAAACAGGCCAAATCCACCGGATTTTCTGATATCCAGATTGCCACCATTGTTGGTGCGACCGAGCAGGATATCCGAAACCGCCGATCCGATGCGGGCATTCTTCCGGTGTATAAACTGGTGGACACGTGCGCTGCTGAATTCAAGGCCGCCACGCCGTATTACTATTCCACCTATGAAACCGAAAATGAAGCCAGGGTTTCGAACCGGAAAAAAGTGATGATCCTGGGCGGCGGCCCCAACCGGATCGGCCAGGGAATCGAATTTGATTACTGCTGTGTCCATGCCTCTTTTGCGCTCAGAGAAGAGGGAATTGAAAGCATCATGGTCAACAGCAACCCCGAAACCGTCAGTACGGATTATGATACTTCCGACAAGCTGTATTTCGAGCCGCTGACGCGAGAGGATGTGCTGAATATTGTCGAGACCGAAAAACCTCTGGGCGTCATCGTTCAATTCGGCGGTCAGACGCCGCTGAATCTTTCCACGTCGTTGCATCGCGCCGGCGTTTCTATTTTAGGGACTCAGCCCGAAAGCATCGACCGGGCGGAAGACCGAAAACTTTTTCAGTCTATGCTGCATAAACTTGGGCTGGTGCAACCGGAAAACGGCACGGCGACATCGGTGGCTGAAGCCGTGGCGGTGGCTGAAGATATCGGCTATCCGGTCATGGTTCGGCCATCCTATGTACTGGGCGGCAGGGCCATGAAAATTGTTTATGATCCTAAAGAACTCGAAAACTTTACCTTGCTGGCCATTGCCGCATCCCCCAATCATCCCGTGCTCATCGATAAATTTCTGGAAGACGCCATCGAGGTGGATGTGGACGCAATTTCCGATGGGAAGGTTACGATCATCGGCGGCATTATGGAGCATATCGAAGAGGCGGGAATTCATTCCGGAGATTCGGCATGCGTGCTTCCCCCCTACAGTTTAAAGCCGGAAATTCTGGATGAAATCGCGCGGGCTACCAAGTCCATGGCTTCGGAGCTTCATGTGGTGGGGCTCATGAATGTTCAGTATGCTGTCAAAAGCGACCAGCTCTATGTTCTGGAAGTAAATCCCCGCGCTTCCAGAACCATTCCGTTTGTCAGCAAGGCTACCGGCGTTCCTCTTGCCAAACTGGCCACCAAAATCATGCTGGGTAAGACATTGAAGGAGCTGGGGCTGACATCCGAAAGAATTCCTCACCACATATCGGTCAAAGAGGCAGTCATGCCGTTTAACCGGTTTCCCGATGTCGATACGCTTCTGGGGCCTGAAATGAAATCGACTGGAGAGGTAATGGGCATTGATGAAGATATGGGCTCCGCCTATGCCAAGGCGCAGCTTGGCGCCGGGCAGAACCTGCCTCTGGAAGGTACAGTGTTTATCAGCGTCAAGGACAGGGACAAGCCTGGAGCGTTGACCATCGCCCGGCAGCTTTACGATATCGGATTCTCTCTGATGACCACACGCGGCACCGGTGCTTTTCTGGAAAAAAGCGGTATCCCCAGCCGTATGGTCAATAAGGTGTCCGTCGGCAGACCTCATGTGGTGGATGCCATCATGAACCGTGAAATTCAACTGATCATCAATACGGGGTTTGGAAATGAAACCAAGCGGGATGGGTATCACCTGCGCCGGGCGGCTATCAAATACAATATTCCTTACACGACCACTCTGGCTGGTGCCATTGCCCTCGGAAAGGCTATCAGCGCTATGAAACAAAAGACGCTTTCGGTAAAACCGCTTCAGGAATATCATGGATAGTTGTTATCCTGCAGCCTGCTGCTGTATTTCAATATCTTAAAATGTGAGCTTTTTACGAAGTCATCAATGATGGCTTAACAGGAAATCCGATTTCCGTCGTGTCATCTGATTTTTAACTTTTTGCGAGTTTATCATGAATGATTGTGCTTGTTTTGAATCTCTGGACTTATCTGATGAGGAAGACAAACCTCGTGAAGCCTGTGGACTGTTCGCCATTCACGGCCATCCGGATGCCGCCCGGCTGACCTATTTCGGGTTGTATGCCCTTCAGCACCGTGGTCAGGAGAGTGCCGGCATTGCGGTGATTCAGAATCAGCAGATAGTCTCGCATAAAGGGATGGGACTGGTCTCTGATGTGTTTAAAAAGCCTCATCTGGAGCAGCTTGGCGGTGAAACCGCGATTGGTCACGTGCGATATTCAACTACCGGAAGCTCCATTTTAACGAACGCGCAGCCTTTTGTCGTGCATCACCGCATGCGCTCCTATGCTGTCGCGCATAACGGTAATCTTGTGAATGCGTCACAGTTGAAAAATGAACTGGAAGCATCCGGTTCCATTTTTCAAACAACGATGGACAGTGAAGTTTTTTTGCACCTCTTTGTCAAAAATCTGGGGATGGGGTTCGAAAAGGCATTGCTTGAAACTGTTTCGCGTATTAAAGGCGCATTTTCCATGATCGTGCTGACCAACTCCGGAGAAATCATTGGGATGAAAGATCCCAATGGATTCCGGCCGTTGTGTCTGGGACAACTCAATGGCCACTATGTGCTGGCTTCAGAAACCTGCGCCCTTGATCTGGTGGAAGCGGAATTTATCCGGGAACTGGATCCTGGTGAAATCGTCATTATCACGGATGAAGGCATCCGGAGTCTCAAAAATCCGATAACCGCCCGCAAGTCTTTTTGTATATTTGAATTTATTTATTTCGCCCGTCCAGACAGCACCATTTTTGGTAAAAATGTCTATCTGATGCGCAAGGCCCATGGCCGGCAACTGGCTCGTGAAGCGCCGGTGGCTGCGGATATGATCATGCCGTTTCCGGATTCCGGAACATATGCAGCGCTGGGCTATTCTGAAACATCCGGCATTCCGTTCGAGATGGGGATGATTCGCAATCATTACGTGGGCAGAACCTTTATTCAACCCACCCAGAGCATGAGAGATTTTGGCGTGCGGGTCAAACTGAATCCTGTCAAGGAACTCCTGAATGGCAAAGATATTATCATTATCGAAGATTCTATCATTCGCGGTACTACAGTCAGGACGCGGGTAAAGGCGTTGCGGGAGCTGGGCGTTAAAAAAGTGCATCTGCGCGTCAGTGGTCCTGCGCATCGGTTTCCATGTCATTATGGAATTGACTTTTCGACCAAAGGAGAATTGATTGCCGCTCGGATGAGCGTGGAGGACCTTCGGAATTTTCTGGGTCTGGATTCGCTTCATTACCTCAGCCTGGAAGGACTGCTGCAATCTACGGGTATCCAAAATCCTGAAAATTGTTTTTGTAAAGCCTGTTTTGATGGATGCTATCCGGTCGCCTTCGATGACAGCCTCAGTAAAGACTGCCTCGAATTCCCTCAGACAGCCTGATGTATCGGAGAAAGTAATCGTGAAGCGACAGCGATGAGGAATGCAGCGCTGGCGCGCATGCGGACTTTTTGCGAAGTCATCAATTTTGGGCTTGCGTAATCACTGATCTTGTGTTAGCTTTTCTTCAATTTTTATGCAATCCAGCATATGGAGTATCTGTTTGAAATTATTGCCATGAACTGGCATGGTCGGGTTTTGAATTGTTTCGTTTAAACGGATAACATTAAAGGAGGGGTTATTTTCTATGAAAACGTTGATCGGTGGTGCTGTTGCTGCGGTTTTGGGATTGATTGGTATTTCTATTTGGTTTCAGGCGTTTATGCAGGTTATCGCAGGCGTTTTGCCGGTTATGCTGCTTCTGGGTGGTGGGTTGGCGCTTTATTTGGGATTTGATGAACTGAAAGATACATGGAAAAAAGATGACAAACCAGCAGCGGCTCCTACTGCCTGTGCAGACCCCGTAGATAAATATAAACAAGAAATCAGCGATCTGAAGCAGGAACTCGAGTCTCTGAAGGCAGGTAAGGCTTGATGTAAATGTTTTCAGATGACACGGATGTTTTTTTAGTGATGGCCGTGTTTGTTGTTTCTCGTCCCCTTATAATAAACTGATGTGCAGACAGAAATTTTATAGCGTCTGCTGCGCATCAGGATGTTTTTTTCAGTGCCGTCTGAATGGCTGAAGTTGCCAGCTTGTCCGCCTTTTCGTTTTCCTCGATACCGCAGTGTCCTTTTACCTTGATCAGTTTCACGTTTTTAAATCGCTTGATCAGCATCTGGATTTCGTGAACGAGTTCGATGTTCTTGCGGGCTTTCCATCCCAGAGATAACAGTCCATGCGCATAGCTGCTGTCAGTATAAATCCTGACGGGGATATCGTATCTTTTCGCTTCGAGCAGCCCCGCGCGGATAGCCTCGAGTTCAGCAATATTGTTGGTGCCCATACCGATATAGCGGGAAATTTCCTTTTCATGCTCTCGATAACGCATAAGAACGCCAATTCCAGAGGGGCCGGGATTGCCCGATGAAGCACCATCGGTGAAAATGTGGATGCAATCCTCATCCAGCGTGATATCGGGCGCCGATACGGTCATGCGATCTCGTTTATGCACGTTTCGTGATGGTGCGCTCTGCGCAGTATCGTCTAAAGGGCGAATGTCGGAACTGTGAACCTGATATTCATAATTCTGGTCCTGCTGGTATTTGATCAACGCTTTCCCTTTATCAATGCGGATGTTTCCGCAAGCATCGAGTGCAACCCATACTTTATGGCGTTTGAAGCGCATACGCGTCCATTCCTGCGATGTTGTATCCGTGCTGTCCATAAATTCTCCTGATATCGTATGGATTTAAAATATTTAGGAAGTTCTATAATGCTGGAAAAACCAGATTCAGATGGAGCCACGCAGGAGCGTCTATAAACGGCTTTCATGGACAGATCAAGAAATAAATCCATATATCTTGAAGCCCTGCGAAAGGTATCGGAATGATGAAAGAACGTTTGGCGATGGGTAGTTATTGACATGGGAAATGGATTTTGATAGAACTATTCAATTTTAAAAGCGATCTTTTCCTCATAAAAGATCAGGACATTTGCCAGCATATTTTCAGGTGCTATATATGGATAAATTTACCAGACCCGATCCTTCCAGCCTGTTCGCCTTTCCTGTTGCGGCTGCCGGGTATCCTTTGATTGCGGCTTTCGCCTTTGCAACGGGTATATTTGCGCTTCTCAGGCTGATTATTCCAGCGCTGACGTGCCTGGCCGTCACTTTTTTTACGGCGTATTTTTTTAGAGATCCCGATCGGGTTGTCTCGACAGCGCCAAATGCGGTGGTATCGCCAGCCGATGGGAAGGTCGTTTTCGCGCAGAGGGTAGAGTCAAGCCCTTTTTATGATGGTCCTTGTCAGAAAATCAGTATCTTTATGTCGGTTTTCAATGTTCATGTAAATCGTATTCCGTATGAGGGTATTGTTGAAAATATCGCATATCATCCAGGGAAATACCTGAATGCCAGTCTGGACAAGGCATCCGAAGACAACGAGCGTAATGCCGTTTTTGTCCAGACCGCAAACGGATCGAAATATTGTGTGATTCAAATTGCAGGGCTCGTTGCCCGGCGGATTATCTGCAAGATTCAAGCGGGAGAAAATGTTCGTCGAGGTATGCGCTTTGGAATGATTTGTTTTGGCTCCCGTCTGGATATTTACCTGCCGCCCCAAACCACACTGAATGTCGGCTTGGGAAACAAAGTGTCTGCAGGAACTTCAATCGTGGGGTATATTGCATGAAAAAACACAGAAAATTTGAAAAAGTTAAGCTTAAAAAAGGAATTTTTATTCTTCCGAATATTTTTACATCGCTGAATATTCTGTGCGGTTTTTATGCTGTTATCGCATCCATCAACGGCGATTTTGTATCCGCGGCTGTTTCTATATTGATTGCGGCTGTATTTGATACCATGGATGGAAAAGTTGCCAGGGCTACGCACACAACGAGCAGATTCGGAGTTGAGTACGATTCACTAGCGGATGTCATATCGTTTGGAATGGCTCCTGGTATCACGATGTATTTGTGGGCGCTTCAGTCTTTGGGCAGAATTGGCTGGCTGGCGGCATTTTTGTTTGCCATCTGCGGCGCCTTGCGTCTTGCAAGGTTCAATACTCAAGTCGGGTCTATCAGCAGCGAATATTTTGTGGGGCTTCCGATTCCCGGCGGGGCCGGGATGGCGGCTATTACTATTTTGTTTTTCAACCGTCTGGGCATTGAAGGACGCTCGTTTCCGATGCTCATTCTGATTGAATTGTATGTGCTGTCCTTTCTGATGATCAGTACCATCCGGTATTACAGTTTCAAAAAGCCGGAGCTGTTTCACAGAATGAAATTCAATGTGCTGGTAACAGCCGTTCTGATTTTGATCTTTGTCGTATCACAGCCACAGGTTGCTCTCTTTGTGACCATACTGGCATATATTTTGTCAGGTCCGTTCAGTAATATGAAATACAGACAGAGCCTGAAAGAACAGGAGATTGTCAATAATGAACACAATGTTACTCCAGTCTGAAAATTGACTTTTTACGAGACCATCAGGTTTGATCGCCGGATTGTCCGGATGATGTTCCGATAAAATATGTGGCTTGATGTTTTTCATGATCCTTTGATGACGTCACGGGCGCTGTCAGGGATCATATTTTTTTAATGTCAATTGTGGTGGATACTATGTCGAAAACTTATCAGATTGCCGTGATTCCGGGGGATGGCACCGGTCCGGAAGTTGTCGCCGAGGGCGTCAAGGTACTCCGGACAGTTGCAGAAAAAAGTCAGTTTAATTTCAATTTTATTAATTATCCCCTGGGGGGCGATCATTATAGAGCCACTGGGGAACTTTTGTCGGATGATACGCTGAAATCTCTCGCAAAAACGGACGCCATTTTTCTGGGCGCTATCGGACATCCGGATGTCAAACCCGGCGTACTCGAAAAAGGCATTCTCCTGAATCTGCGTTTTCATTTTGATCAATATATCAATCTGCGCCCCGTTAAGCTTTATGAGGGAGTTTATACGCCCTTAAAGGATAAACAGCCGGCAGATATTGATTTTGTAGTGGTTCGTGAGAATACCGAGGGGCTTTATACCGGCGCCGGCGGATGTCTGAAACGGGGAACTCCGGATGAAGTAGCGGTTCAGGAATCTATCAACACCCGCAAGGGGGTCGAACGGTGTATTCGTTTTGCCTTTGATTATTGCCGCAAACGCAACAAGGCCAAAAAACTTACCCTCTGCGGAAAGACCAATGTGTTGACCTATGCCTTTGATTTGTGGGAACGTACATTTCGTGAAGTTGCCAATGAATATCCTGATATTAAAGCGGACTATGCGCATGTGGACGCAATCAGCATGTGGATGGTTAAAAATCCCGAATGGTTCGATGTCATTGTCACTGACAATATGTTCGGTGATATCATCACAGATCTGGCCGCCATGATTCAGGGCGGGATGGGTATCGCCGCTGGAGGGAATATCAATCCCGAGGGACTTTCCATGTTTGAACCGATCGGGGGATCGGCGCCCAAATACACCGGATTACAGGTGATAAATCCCATTGCAGCCGTTTCGGCAGCCCAGATCATGCTGGAAACACTGGGAGAAACCGAAGCAGCATCCTGGATTGAAAAAGGCGTCATTAAAGTACTTCGAGATGACATTAAAGATGTGGCCGCAGGGAAAATGGGCTATTCAACCAGTGATGTCGGCGATTTGATAGTATCGTATATCAGGAATAACTGCTGAAAAGAAAGCTTCTCATTGACGTTGAAAAGCCAGAGCGTTGCACGGAGTAGGGCATAGAAGACTCTGATTTATTTTTTGGAGTATCGAGGTAAACATGTCTAAGAAGTCATTCAATGTAGCTGTAGCTGGAGCGACAGGAGCTGTTGGAAATCAAATGATTGCTTGTCTGGAAGAGCGGAATTTTCCGGTCAATACCGTACGGTTTCTGGCTTCTTCCAAATCTGCGGGCAAACATCTCACATTCAGGGGAAAACCGGTCATCGTTGAAGAATTAACAGAGAATTCATTTCAACACATGGATATTGCGCTTTTTTCCGCTGGCGGCAGTACCAGCGAGAAATTTGCACCCGCGGCGGCTAAGTCCGGTTGTGTCGTGATAGATAATTCCAGCGCATGGAGAATGGATCCGCAGGTGCCCTTGGTTGTTCCCGAAGTCAATGCGCATGCTGTTGCTGGTTATACCCGAAAGGGCATTATCGCCAATCCTAACTGTTCTACCATTCAGATGGTGGTGGCCCTAAATCCGATTCATCGAAAATTCGGGATCAAGCGCATTGTCGTTTCTACATACCAGGCGGTCTCCGGTACGGGGCAGAAAGCCATCGTCGAGTTGACGCAGCAGACAGAGGCACTGTTGCGTCAGCAAACACCCGAAAATAAAGTCTATCCTCACCGTATTGCATTTAACTGCCTGCCGCATATCGATGTGTTCCTGGATAATGGCTACACCAAGGAAGAAATGAAAATGGTGAACGAAACCCGTAAGATCATGGAAGACGACACGATACGTATTACGGCAACAACAGTTCGCGTTCCCGTGTTTTACAGCCATTCCGAGTCCATCAATATTGAAACGCGACTGCCCGCAACCCCAGACGATATTTGTAAACTGCTGTCCGATGCGCCCGGTGTCAAGGTTGTGGATGACGTGAAGACCAATACCTACCCCATGCCGATAGACGCTGCAGGCCAGGATCTGACTTTTGTCGGCAGGATCCGGCAGGATGATTCCGTTGCCAATGCAATCAATATGTGGGTTGTCGCAGATAATATCCGAAAAGGGGCAGCAACCAATGCTGTGCAGATAGCAGAAATTCTGTCAACCAATTATCTGTGACAGGCCGACAAAAAATCAAAACTGACGACTTCGTAAAAAATCCGCATGCTGCCGTATCCTTCGTCATTGCAGCGTGCCACAAGTACGCTTTATTCCTAAGGATTTACGCGCCTTGCCTGTGAACATTTTACGAAGCCGTCTAAAAATAGACTTTTTACGAAGCCATCAAAACTGATTCTCAGGAGTAATACGTTGGATCGAATACCTATGACTCAGGGGGGCTATGATACCCTGAAAAAAGAACTGGAACGTCTGAAGAAAGTTGAACGTCCTCAGAATATTAAAGCCATTGAAGAAGCGCGTGCGCATGGCGATCTTTCAGAGAATGCCGAATTTGAAGCTGCAAAAGAGCGCCAGAGTTTTCTTGAAGGCCGTATCCGGGAGTTAGGATATAAGCTGGCAAATGCCGATATCATTGATCCTTCCCGTTTGCCTAAGGACAGGGCCGCGTTTGGCAGCCGAGTGCTTTTGGAAAATGTAGATACTGGAGAAACCGTTGAGTATCAACTGG
>DAIEFO010000340.1 GCA_027325475.1 Desulfobacteraceae bacterium
CAGTAAGTTGTTTGCAGATAGCCAGCCCCAGTCCTGTGCCGCCGTATTTCCGGGTGGTGGAGCCGTCCGCCTGAACGAACGGGGAGAAAATGACGTTTATCCGTTCTGAAGGAATGCCGATTCCGGTATCGCTGATGGTAAAACGCAGTGTGACGGTGTTCCTGTCTTCAGCATCAAGGAAAACCCGAATGATTACCTCGCCGGCAGGCGTGAACTTGACGGCATTGCCGACCAGATTGGTGATGACCTGGCGCAGGCGTCCCGGATCGCCCTGAATCAGAGACGGTACTGCGGGTTCGACCAGACAGGTCAATTCCAGCCCTTTGTCATGTGCGACCGCGGCGACCATGTCGGTAATATCTTCCAGCATGGTGCGCAGATCAAAATCCAGCGTTTCCATGTCAAGTTTGCGGGCTTCGATTTTAGACAGATCCAGGATATCGTTGATGAGACTGAGCAGAGATTCGCCGCTGCTACGGACAATTTCGGCGTATTGCCGCTGTTCGGGTGTCAGATCGGTGTCCAGCAGAAGACCGGTCATGCCGATGATGCCGTTCATGGGCGTCCGGATTTCATGACTCATGTTGGCCAGAAACTCGCTTTTGGCGATATTGGCGGTTTCGGCGGCCAGCATCGCGTTCTGAAGCGCCTGCCGGGTGCGTTCAAGCTGGTCTTCCGCATAGAGGCGATGGGCGCAGTCCTGCAGAGCGGCGTTCAGTTTATCCGGGCTGACCGGCTTGGTGACATATTTGTTTATGCCGATGTCAATGGAACGCATCAGGTAATCCGTCTGTTCAAACGCAGTGATGACAATGATCGGCGCCGTCTGATCGATTTTGCGGATCTCCTGCGCCATGTCCAGCCCATCCATTACCGGCATCTGGATGTCAGTGATGACAATGTGGGGCCTGTTTTTGAAAAATGCCGCCAGACCTGTGATACCGTTATCCGCGGTAATCAGTCTGCCGGCGCGGCGTTTGATGAACCGGACAAGCTGCTTCCGTGCATCGCCGTCATCTTCCACATACAGAATGGTCAGGGTCTTTAAAAAGTCATCTATTTGTTCATTCATATGCACTTTCCGGACTTTTCCTGTTTCTCTCTGTGGATGGGTGCGAACCCGATTATTTCCAGATATCGGGTTCTTCGGTCTGTCGTTCCCTTGTGAAAGTGGAGTTGATCCAGAATTGTTTTTCTTTTTTCAACAATCTGAGAGCCGTGCCGATCGGCTGGGTTTTCCGGACAATCACCGAAAAATCATGTGAAGAAAAAAGGACTTTTCTGCCTCGATTGCCGCCGATATCATATGCGATCAGCGGTATTCCGTCATTTTGGAGAAATTCCATGATAAAACGGCTGTTGACTTCCCCGACGGAAAAGAAACTGTCCGGTGTATCGGGGGCGGGGAGAAATGAACTGCCGCCGAAAACCTTGGCCCGGATATGGCAGCGGTCCGCTCCAAGCCGCAGCATGCCGTTGATCACCAGTTCCATGGCATTAACGCCGTACCGCCCTGCATCCGTCAGATAAAACGGTTTTTTATCCGGAACGTTTTGGGGTCCTCCGCTCAGGAGAAAATGGTTCATGCCGACAATGCCATGATACGGGTCGTACAGGCAGGCCGAAATGCAGGAGCCAAGCAGTGTCGAAATGGTCGTGTTCCGGTTCGATACATGGTATTCTCCGGGGCTCAGAATGACATGAGTGGTGTTGCCTTTTTTGAATCTGATCATTGTGTGTGATATCAGGCGTCAGTGAAAGTCAAGAGGTTTATCCAGAACTTCCCGCACCTTTTCGCTCAGATCTTTCATCGAGAAAGGTTTCTGAAGAAAGTGAAAACCTTCATCCAGAACGCCCCGGTGTGCAATGACATTGGCCGTGTAGCCGGACATAAAAAGTGCATCCAGTTTCGGCCGAATGGTTCTTATCGCTTCCATGAGTTCCCGCCCGTTCATGCCAGGCATTACCACATCGGTAATCAGCAGGTGGATGTCGCCGGGATGATATTTTGCCACAGCCAGCGCATCGCTTGGGGTATTGGCCGGCAGCACGTTGTATCCGTAGCGTTCCAGAATGATTTGGGCGACATCGAGGATAGCCGGATCGTCCTCCACGAGCAGAATCGTTTCGGCGCCCTGCGTTGGCGGTGGCGATACGGGTTCGGCTTCTTTCGTAATGTTGCCGTTGCTGCGGGGCAGATAGATTCTGAATGTTGTTCCCTGACCGGGCTCGCTATAGACATTGATAAACCC
>DAIEFO010000341.1 GCA_027325475.1 Desulfobacteraceae bacterium
CCTGCGAACTTTTTACGAAGTCGTCCGAAATTCGGCTTTTTACGAGAGCATCACAATTGCTGACGGAGCACTGCAGAGAGATTTTTCAACAGATACAGAACGCGTTCCGCGAGCGGCTCTGTCAGCACTCCGCCCGCCCCGCAACTGGGTGTGATCAATGCCCGGCGCAGCAGTAAATCCCGATCGAAGCCTTTCTGAACAAACTGGGCGATGCCATCTTCAAATCGCCGTAAAAGCGACGGCACGGTTTCCGATGCCGCGGCATCCTTATCGAGGGTAGGCACAATACCCCATCCCAGAGAACCGCCGCGATCGAAAAATTTTCTCAACTCCGCAGGATACAGCGTGATGGCCTGAAGATGATCGTAGGCGTCAAAATCCAGGACATCCAGGTGGGTCTCCATGAGAAGTGACCAGTCGGTGTTCTCTTCACAGTGGACACCGGAGAGTCCGCCTTTTTCATGAATTGCAGCCACGACGGCATTGATATCGCCAATCACATCCTCCCGGCTGATCGTCAGAAAGGTCTGTTTGCCAAAACCCAGCAGCGATGGTTCATCAATAAAAATCATCACCGGCAGGCCGAAGCGTTTCAGTTGAACGATCTGCCAGGCCGCTTTCATGGCGACATGCTTGATAATGACATCGCGAAGCTGATCATCATAATAGGCGCATCGTCCATTCTGGTCCGTCAGATTGGTTCCCAGAGTGAAAGGGCCTGTAACCTGACCTTTCAGCATGACCACCGCATGGGAGGATATCAGATTCGGGACTTGTAACATCAACTCAGAAAAACCTGCCGCATAATGCTGTGAAATCGCGAAGCGCTCCCACGCCTCGGGATTGTTATTTTCAGTTGCCGCAAGATAGCATTCATAAAAATCCGTCACTTGTTCCACAAAATCCGGCAAGGCAGTGGAAAAGGAAATGCGATCTGCCTCCTGAACCAGGCCGGGCAACCCTTCCGTAAACTGCATCATCATATTTTCATGAAAATCCCGCTTGGGAAATTGGACCCACGAAGGAATCTCGGGGGTGCTTTCAAGCATCAGGCGGGTTGCACGCGCCACGTCGGTATGGGGCAGGCTGCCAATTGTGGTCGCAAGACAGCAGGGCTCAAAAATTTTCTTTTCTGGAGGTGCATACATGGCTCAACATTCCTATTCGTATCGAAGTGTACAGATCATGGTTTGAAAAAAAGACGACGTTCTACGAAGTCGTCAAAACTCTCGGGAATACTTACGATTCAGGCTTATTATTCTCGATATATCGAAGCAGATGAAGGTAACGTTCCATTTTGGTGGAGGGTATGGGCTGCATCCCGGAGGTAAAGTATGTTACCTTGCCGCTGCCATGGAAAATATTGCCTTGCGATAACAAAATATTTTTCAGATTCTGAACAGTTCCGAAATTGCCGTCAATGATGGTGGTGTTCTCAGGAAAAACAGAACGAATATGATTCTCGAAAAACCGGAAATGCGTACAACCCAGTACGACCGCGCCGTATTGGGTTAAATCATAGCCTTTCAGACGATCTTTTAAATATGCAGTAACCATATCGTTGTCAAACTGAAAAGCTTCTGCAAAACCGACCAGTTCTTGTAATGGTAGAAAATCCACAGCGTTGTTAATATCCACCTGGCGCAATAAGCCAGTGAACTTTGATTCGCATAACGTCAGTGGCGTTGCAAACACCATCACCCGCTTATCTGACACAGAGCTTACAGCGGGTTTTACGGCGGGTTCCATTCCAATAATCGGGAAATTATAGGCGCGGCGGATATCCTGAATAGCCACGCTGGTGGCTGTGTTGCAGGCAACAACCAGGGCCTCGACACCCGCCATTGCCAAAAGGCGGACTGCATTAAATATGCAGTTTCGGACATGTTCCCGGGATTTAGCGCCATAGGGAACATTGGCAAAATCCGCGTAATAGATATAATCCTCGCAGGGCATTTGCCTGAGCGCTTCATACAGAACGCTCAACCCCCCGATTCCTGAATCAAAAACACCTATCTGCATCGGTATCTCACAGAGTCATTTCACAAAAATTCCGGCTGTCTTTTTTTCCATACGGGTGCTATTGTACGACTAGAACGAACAAAGTCAAGATGTTCGATTTTTATAAAGATTCGTAATTTTTTACAAAGCCGTCAAATCGGATGCCCTCGTAAAAAGTCGATTTTGGGACGGCTTTGTAAAAAGTTCGCAGGCAAGGCGCGCAAATCCTGAGGAATG
>DAIEFO010000342.1 GCA_027325475.1 Desulfobacteraceae bacterium
GCCGGAAAGATTTTTTTCCACCGATTTAACGGCTTCCTCCAGATGCCAGACCGTTCGGACGGCTTCGGACTGCGCCTGTGTCTTTTTGTGGTAGCCTCGGATGGTATCGGTTATTTCCGACAGATACCGGGTGCGTTCCGGCGGAATAATGATGGTTTTGGAAGTAGATGTTTTGGTGGCAGGTCTGGGGCGTGTGGTATGAAACTGTACACCGGTTTTTTCGGCAAGCGTATCAAGAATGGCATGATACAGCGCTGAAACGCCGTCATCATTGAATTTGGAGGCAATGGTGCCGAATACCGGCATGTCTTCCGGCGATTTGTCCCAGGCGGAGCGGTTTCGCTGAACCTGCTTGCGGACATCCCGGACGGCATCTTCACCGCCGCGTTTTTCGAACTTGTTGACCACCACAAGGTCCGCATAATCCAGCATGTCAATTTTTTCAAGCTGTGACGCCGCACCGAATTCGCTGGTCATGACATACATGGACATGTCCACCACATCCGTGATCAGTGAATCCCCCTGGCCGATGCCAGCGGTTTCAGCGATAATCATGTCAAAGCCTGCGGCTTTAAGCGTCTGGATGGTTTCGCCCAGCGTTTCAGGGACCTCGGAATTGGACTGCCGGGTGGCCAAAGACCTCATGTACACTCTCGGACTGTCGATGGCGTTCATCCGGATACGGTCTCCGAGGAGCGCACCGCCGGTTTTTCTCCGGGAAGGATCGCAACTGACGATGGCGATATGGATATCCGGGATGTCATGCAGCAGCCGCAGGATCAGCTCATCGGTCAGAGACGATTTGCCCGCGCCGCCCGTGCCGGTGATACCGATAACGGGAACGGTTTTGCCCGCCGATTTTTCCTGAAGCTGCGCCATGAGTTCCAGAAGTTTGGCGCTGTGATGGAGCTTGATCTGCTCTACCGTTGAGATCAGGTTTGCCACACGCGGTTTGTTTTGAGGGGTGAGATTGTCGAGATTGACGTGGTGATCCTTGACCGTTGAAAAATCCATGGCTTCCACCATGTGATTGATGATGCCCTGAAGCCCCATGCGGGCGCCGTCTTCCGGAGAATAGATTTTGGTGACGCCGTAAGCCTCCAGTTCCCGGATCTCATCCGGTACGATGACGCCGCCGCCGCCGCCGAAAATCTTGATGTGAGACGATTTTTGCTCCTTGAGCAGATCCACCATGTATTTGAAAAATTCCACATGGCCGCCCTGATAGCTGGAAATGGCGATGCCCTGAACATCTTCTTCAATGGCTGCATCCACGATTTCCTGAACCGACCGGTTATGCCCCAGGTGAATGACTTCAACGCCGGTATCCTGTAAAATCCGGCGCATGATGTTGATAGATGCGTCATGGCCATCAAAAAGCGAGGTGGCAGTTACCACCCGGACGTTATGTTGGGGCTTGTATGCCTGAATTACATTGTTCACGCTTCCTCCTTTGCTGTTGTGGTGTCGGGTTGGGCAGCAATCCCAAAAATCAGCCGTGTTTGAATATTGATATAATCTTCGATACTGTAGTGGCGTGCCAGAAACCATCGGCGGAATGTCCACATATGTCCCAGAACCGTGATATTGTGTGCGGCCAGTTCGATGAGTTTTTCATCCAGGGATGGCAGGTCACCGGTTGCACTCAGTCTGGCCAGGACATCCACAAAAAGTCCTGTAATGTGCAGCTCGTGTTCCAGAACCATTTTTCGCCACTGCGGTGGCAGTGACTGGGTTTCCTGGTAAATCAGCAGAATATGGTCGCTCATGCGGTGGCAGACCATAAAATATTCCCGAATGGCTTTTGCCAGTGCGTCACGCCCCTGGTCGGCTACAGCCAGAGCTTCCGATACATGCTCCTCGATTTCTTCATGAATGGCGTCGCACACCAGATAGAGAATATCTTCTTTGGACTGGATATATTCATACAGGGATCCGATGGAGAATCCGGCGGCGCTGGCGATCTGACGCGTGGTGGTTTTATGAAATCCCTTTTCGATGAACAGTTCGACGGCGGCGTCAACAATTTGCCTCCGCCGTCGCTGTACCAGATCCGGGTTCTTTACCAGAGTAACGACATCTTTGGTTCTTCGATTGGATGAATCCATAGATTTTACAGGCAATCTGGCGACAACGCTGAAATTTCAATTACTGTGCTGTCACCAATTTATGACCTCTTATAACGGATGGTCTCGTAAAAAGTCGAATTTCGAACGGCTTCGTAAA
>DAIEFO010000343.1 GCA_027325475.1 Desulfobacteraceae bacterium
GGATCGAAGCCAGCGCAGGCACCGGAAAAACTTACGCCATTGCGGCGTTGTACCTGCGTCTGATTCTGGGGCACGGAAAGGACAACGGCTTTTCTCGGCCATTAACGCCGCCGGAAATTCTGGTGGTCACATTTACCAATGCCGCCACAGAAGAACTTCGTGACCGTATCCGGCGCAGACTCGCGGAAGCCGCTTCTTTCTTTGGCGGCCATACCGCAGGAGATGACTATCTGACAGCGCTGCGCAGCGAATTTGCTGAAGATCGCTGGCCGTCATGCGCCATGCGTCTGGAACGGGCTGCACAGTGGATGGATGAAGCCGCGGTTTATACCATTCACGCCTGGTGTCAGCGGATGCTCCGTCAGCATGCGTTTGACAGTGGCGGCCCCTTTGACTTTCAGGTGGACGCCGATGACCAGGAGCTGCTGGAAACAGCGGCCTGTGATTACTGGCGCTGCTGGTTTTATCCGCTGTCTGCTTCTCTGATTGCGGAGTGGATCCGGCTGACGAAAATTCTTGTTCCTGCGGATCTGCTGGCAGCGGTAAAGCCTTTTTTGAAAACGCCGCCCATGGAAGAAGCGCCGAAAAACCCTTTTATGCTGTTTCAAAAGCGCTGCAGGATGATTGAAGAAGTCCGGCAGATATGGGAAGACGATTTTGAAAACGCCGTCCGCCAATTGCGGCAGGCTCGCGCCGATAAAACACTGAACGGCAACAAATACCGGGAAAATTTTCTCGAAGACGGAATCAGGCAGCTTACCGACTGGGTTTTTGAAGGCGCCTCGTTGCCGGATGCCGAGAAATTGAAAAAGTTTTCCGCTTCAGGGCTTCAGGACGGCGTATCCAAAAACAAAACCGCGCCGGAGCACCCGGCCTATGCGGCGTTAGACAGCCTGAGCGATATGCCGGATGTACGCAGCATTGCTATTGGGCTGCTGCATCACGCTGCAAAGGATATCGCCCGCCGCGTGCAGGGTGAAAAACAGCGCAACGCCCGGACAAGTTTCGACGATCTGTTGAACAGATTAAGAAATGCGCTGCAGACATCAACGGATGGCAGGCTGGCGGCCATTATCCGCGCCCAATATCCAGTGGCGATGATTGATGAGTTTCAGGATACCGATCCGGTACAGTACGCTATTTTCAGCGGTGTTTATCGCGGGGCTTCCGATACCGGCCTGATCATGATCGGTGACCCCAAGCAGTCCATCTATGCGTTTCGCGGCGCGGATGTCTATACCTATCTTTCAGCCAGAAAAGACGCCGGAGACACGGTCTTTACACTGGGAACCAATTACCGTTCCACAGAAGGCATGGTGCAGGCTGTCAACCGGATGTTTCTGTCTGCAGCCAGTCAACCGGACGGAGCCTTCCTGTTTAAGGACAAGATTCCATTTTATGAAGCACAGACGCGGCAGGATGATAAGGAACAGTTCGTGATCTGCGGCAGGCCGGCTGCAGGAATGCGGTTTTGCTGTCTGGTCCAGACCGAACCGGTTTCCAAAACGACGGAAAACGGTTATGAACCCCGCATTGCTCAATGCGCAGCCGATGACATCGCCCGTCTCCTGAACTCAGGGCAGCGGGGTGAGGCAGGGTTCCAATCTCCGGATGGCGCATTCCGGCCGCTGCTCCCGGGTGATATTGCGGTGCTGGTGCGAACCGGCAAGGAGTCCCGCATCATTCGTCAGGCGCTGAATCGTCGGAGTGTCCCCAGCGTCTATCTGTCTGACAGGGACTCTGTGTTTGACACCGGTGAAGCCATATCCATCCAATCCCTGCTGCGTGCCTGTGCGGCGCCTGAAGACGCTTCACTGCTGAGGGCCGCCCTGACCGCCGATGTTCTGGGGCTTCCAATGGTCTGGCTGGACCGGCTTAACCGGGATGAATCGGCCAGGGAAAAGGAAGGAGAACGCTTCAGACGATTTCGGGATGTGTGGCGGCGTCAGGGGGTGCTGCCCATGCTGAGAGCGCTTCTGATGGCGTTCGATGTACCGGCCCGTCTGCTGTCTCACCCTGGCGGTGAGCGGATTTTGACCAATGTACTTCATATCTCCGAATTGTTGCAGACCGCGTCGTCGCGGCTTGACGGTGAACATGCGCTGATTCGCTGGCTGAGCGAACAAATCCGGCGGCCCGATACCGAAAACAGTGAAGAACTCGTTCTGCGGCTTGAAAGCGACGAAGCGCTGG
>DAIEFO010000344.1 GCA_027325475.1 Desulfobacteraceae bacterium
TATCCGACAGCGCCGGCCGCTTCACCGTCCCCTGCCCTTTCGTCCACAGTCCTGCGATAGCCCTGAGCAGCGAGCTTTTGCCGATGCCGCTTTGCCCCACAATCACCAGGGTTTCTTCCCTGTCAAGGCGCAGCGTGAGATCGCCGAGCAGAAGACGATTGCCGTTTGGCGTCATCAGCGTCATGTGTTCCAGCGCAAACTGGTCTGAAGGTTCTGACTCAATTCCGGATACCTCCGACTGAGATGAGGTGATGGCATCCGTGAACGTTGAAAGCCGCTCGACACCCGCGGCAAAGCCGGTGATCTGCTCGATCTGAGAGACGATCAGCGACAGGGCCGCATATACCTGGGTAAAGGCGAAATTGGCCTGCACCATGTCGCCGTATTGGATTTTCCCCTTGAAATAGAGGGGAAACATGACCAGATACGGCAGCACAACCGGCAGATAACTGTAAGCTGTCGTAAAAAACGACAGATTCCGCTGCCAGCCGATCAGAAGGCCGAAGTTTTTCAAGACGTTCCGAAAACGGTCCGAAATGTGAGCCAGTTCCGGTTTCTCGCCCTGATAAAAGGCGATGGACTCCGCATTGTCCCTCACATGGATGAGCGAATACCGGAAATCCGCCTCATACCGGAGCTGATTGAAGTTCAGGCGCACCAGACGTCGCCCGATCAGCACCGTCAATATCGTTCCCACAATCGAATATCCCAGCACCACGCAGACCAGCAGCACCGATTTTGACCACAGAATCCCGGTAAACGAGATGATATCCATCACGGAGCCAAGAATAATCAGCAAAAACGTCAGTGATGTCCGGGTAAAGGATCGGATATCTTCCATAATCCGCTGGTCGGGGTTGTCTATCTCTGAGTTTGTCTCGATGCCGTAATAGGCGCGGTTCTTGAAATAGTTCTCAACAAATGTTCCGGTCATCCATTCCCGCCAGCGCATGCCCAGATAGTTCTGCACATAACCATAGAAGGCCACGATCGGAATTCCGACCATAAAGCCGCAGAAATATACGGTGATGAACAGATACGCCAGATCCTGTTGTTTCTGCACCAGAGAATTGGTGAAATAATTGCCGATATAGCTGAACGCAACATTGATGCCGGTTACGGAAAGCGACAGCAGGAGGACGATGGCAAGCAGCATCCATGCCTGGCGCCGTTGTCTCAAATGACGTCTGAGCGAGAAAAACACCACAGCCGGAATCGCCAGAACAGCCGCAACAATCATCCACGTTCCTGAATGAAATATCGTGGTCATGACAGATAAAAGCCCGCCGGCTATCTTGGCGGTCAGAGCCGGAGCGACGGAATGTCCAGCGAAAACCATACCGGCGACAATAAAAAAAAGCACTCCGAAAAGAAAGGCCAGCAGTAGAACCATCAACATCAGCGTCAAAAGGCCGCCGCCCCGGATCGCCGGGAAAAAATACGGTTGAGCGATAGATACAAATCGTCTCCAGAGAGAGTGTTTATCTGTGTTCATTGAAATCCCTTGATGAATGTCAGTACCTAAATGGCGAAATGACACCGATTGTCGTCACACCATTCCCCCTGTAATAGTACAACTCGAAAGCGAAGTCGTAAAGAGTTCTGTTACAGGCAAGTTGCCTTACCACCTCTTTTTTTTCGATTAACTCTTCCCAGGCTGGAAGGGCAAGAAAAATGTCGTATCCGTCAAGGTTTGAATAGAATTGTCTATTCTATTCAAGATAAAGAACTCACGGTTTGGGTCGTAAAGATGGGACATCGAAAAGATGTTTATCGTTAATGGAGATGAATCCGAATTGACTTTAAACACATTTGGGTTATAGTCGCCCTATCATGAAATCGTTCCAGCTCCTTCTGCCTTATTTCAAAAAAAATCGTCTGATCATCGCCGCAGGTGTCGTCTGTCTGATCATTGTGGATTTGCTTCAACTCATCATTCCCCGCATCATCAAAAGCGTCATCGATGATCTGACAACACTAGCCGTTCCCCCCAAAGGGCTTTTGATCTGCGCCGCCGAAATTCTGCTCATTGCGCTTCTCATGGCCGTATTTCGTTATCTGTGGCGGCGCTGCCTGATCGGCATGTCGCGGGAAGTGGAGGAAGGACTCCGGAACCGGCTGTTTTTTCACCTTCAGACGCTGTCCGCCGCGTATTTTGACCGGACCAGAA
>DAIEFO010000345.1 GCA_027325475.1 Desulfobacteraceae bacterium
TCGAAAGCGTGTGCCCGCTCGTGCAACTGCTCGAAAATCCTTAGGCCATCGACGGTTAATTTGACGTAGCTGCGCCGACCATCCCTGGCATCGGCACTACGTTCGGCCAACCGTTCGCTTTCCATAGCTTTCACCTGGCGGGTGACCGCTGCCGCATTGACGCCCAGTTGTCGAGCGATCTCCATGATCCCAACGGCCTCCGGATGGTGAATCGCAAGGAGTCGCATCAGCGCCAACCGCGCTGCCGGCATTCCCACCTGGCGGCTGAACACATTTAACGCCGCCTGGTGCGTGCGCATGATCTCACGAAGCAGATGCGTCTCATTTCCTGTGTGATGCAAATCAGGAACTTTGCTTGTCATTGAGTTATCCCCCACGCTACATATAATAGCCAATGTCATTGACTATATCAAGTATATTTTGTGCAAAGACCTGTCTGTGTCCTAAAAAAGAGGAAAGGTCACAGATTCCTGCTCATTTGAAGCTGGCGTTGCTCTGCGGATATTGTTCAAATAATGGTTTCGGCTGGAGCCCAATCGGGTAGCCGGGGGGCTCCTCCAGCTTCTATACCGGGTGGTTCATGTAAGCTGCCGGGCCGTAGCCGGATAGTGAATGTTTACCGCTATACGCCACCCGAATCTGGTATTTCGCCTCTGGAAAGAGAGGTTATCACCGCTTCTCTTATCTTTTCATAAGTTTTATCAGGTGCGTTCTTATCGGCGTCAGAGCCGCTGACGCTGTCCTGGGAAGATATATAACCGTCCGCATTACGGTCAACAAGAACAAGTTAGTGGTTTTCCACCCACTGTCTGGTGTCGAAGGTGGTATCGTCAAGAAAATTGGTGCGTTGTGACGCATCGTTCGGAGTCTCCGTCGATATCTCTTGACAGAAATTCCGTTTTTCCATAAATACACAGATTATTCAGGTGCGGCATTCGTCGCATAAAAGGGAATTCCGTGAAATCCGGAAGCGGTCCCGCCGCTGTCATCAGGGACGAACGCTGCAAAATGTCACTGCAGGGTGTGGGCTTTCAGAAAAATAATTTCACTGCCTTGTCGGTCGGAGATATATTCCAGTATTATCTCTTCCCTGCTGCCTTAAGAGATGAATTTTCTGAAAGTCTGTATGAAGCCTTGTGGGAAGGCGCAGTCAGTAGGATGATCTGAAAGCCAGAAAACCTGCCTGGATATGAAACGCCGAAATCTGCGGAATCAGAAAGTAGGGTAGTGGTTAAATTCCACGGGCAAAGAAACCGGGTGCAGCCCTTCAAATTCATTAAGAATTTGAAGGGCTTTTTTTGTTGAAAGTGATCTGTATCTCAGGTGAGGTCCAAAATCCATGAAGATAATTACGCCCAAAGCCGGCAGATGCTATTCAGCCGGACGTCTTGTCTCGGTTAACGCGGCGATTCGCCGGTGGGCCATGGCAGGATGTCTGGCGGCCGTTCTGGTGTCCGCATATCTGACATGCGACGCCCATGCCTTTGAAATCAAGGACGATATGGGCAGACACATTACCGTGACAAAGCCGTTCAAGCGGATTATATCGCTATATCCCGGACATACGGAAAACCTGTTTTCGCTGGGGTTGAATGCCGAGATCATCGGTGTTTCGCCCGATGAAAACTATCCAGCGGAAGTTGCATCCAAGCCGGTTTTCTCCTATCATGACGATCTGGAAAAATTTCTGGCGGCCCGCCCCGATCTGGTCCTGGTGCGGCCCATGATTGACCGGGCGTATGGAAAGCTTCTGGCGGGTCTTGAAAAAAACGGCGTCACGGTGGTATCCCTTCAGCCCGGCGCTATCGAGGATATCTATATGTACTGGCAGACGCTGGGAGAGCTGACCGGTAAAACCGCACAGGCCCGTCAGATGGTCGCCCATTTTAAAGCCGCTCTGGAAGTTATCCGCTCTGGTGTCCGCGACATTACTCCAAAGAAAAGGGTTTACTTCGAAGCCATTCATGACCGCATGAAAACATTTTCGCCCGATTCCATGGCAATTTTTGCGCTGGAATCCGCCGGAGGCGTCAATATCGCTTCGGACGCCGCGCCGGTTCACGGCACCAACATCGCCTTTTACGGCAAGGAACGGATCATCTCTCACGCGGCGGATATGGATGTCTATCTGGCGCAGTCCG
>DAIEFO010000346.1 GCA_027325475.1 Desulfobacteraceae bacterium
ACCGGCATGATGGATGTATGGCAGGCTACTGCATGCTGCCGATTGCCAATCTGTTGCCCGTGCCGGACGACATTTCAGACGATCGGGCGACCCTGACCGAACCGCTGGCGGCTGCCTGTGAGATTCTGGAACAGATGACGCTGACCGGAGACGAACGGGTCATCGTTCTGGGAGATGGAAGGCTGGGGATTCTCTGCGCATGGGCGCTTTCAACCGTTCTCCCGGAGGTAACCCTGATTGGCCGTCATCCCGAAAAACTGGCAGTTGCGGACTGGCGGAGAACACGGACTGCAATGGCAACGGATGACATTCTTCCGGGTGCGGACATTGTCGTTGAAGCTACCGGGGCCGGACAGGGACTTGGCACGGCCATGTCTCTTTGCCGGCCTCGGGGAACGATTGTCCTGAAATCGACCGTTGCCTTGCAGGGAGATGTCAACCTGTCTCCCATCGTCATTCATGAGCTGACGATTCTGGGGTCCCGTTGCGGCAGGTTTGCGGATGCTATCACCATGATGAAAGCGTTTCCGGACATGCCGCTGGAAAGGCTGATCACCGCTCGTTATCCCCTGTCCCGCGTCACAGAGGCTTTTGAGCAGGCCGCCCGGAAGGATGCGATCAAGGTGCTTCTTGAAATCAGAAATTGATCGTCAGATTATAGACACCTTTTTCAATTTTGGCATTCACATTCCAGTCAATTTTTTCAATCACACGCAGTATCTTTCTGTTGCTGGGCAAAATATACCCTTTAAATCCCTTCAGGAGTCTTTCTTTGCCCAGTTGCATCAGCATCGTGAAAATAAACGTCGCGATGCCCGTATTCTGATATTTTTCATCCACGACAATGGCGATTTCAGGATACATTTCCTGCGCATCAAGACTTGAAAAGCGACCTTCGGCGATAAGTTCCCCGGTTCTGGTTTCACCAACGATAGACAATGCCCTGCTGTAATCAATATTGACATATTCCTGCATGCTTGTATGGGGCATGGCTCTGACCCGGGTAAAATACCGGTAATAAACGGCTTCATCGGAAAATCGATAAAAAAGCCTTCGCATATTTTCTTCATCGGAAGGCTTGATGGCCCGAAAGCAAATCTCAACGCCATTTTTAAAGGTGTGCTTTTTTGTAATTTTAGATGGATATAGATGCGCGCTTTCCTTGATATAAATTTGATCCGGATAGATGATTTTGCTCTTTCTGGCTTCCTCAACCAGACCTGGACGGTCATCCGGATGAGCAATATCAATCAGCCCCTGGGCCCGTTCACGCACGGTTCGACCACTGATCGCGGCGATTCCATATTCTGTAACGATCGTATTGACGGATTCCCAAAGGCTGAACTGGTTGGGATATCGAGTAACGGACGACAGAATATTTGATTTGTTCTGACGATTTCTGCTCGGTAATGCGAAAATTGCCCGGCCGCCTTCGGACAAGAGCGCTCCGTTAAAAAAATCAACGACCTCACTAGGGCCACTGCCGACATTGCCCCTGCCCGTATGCAGTGCAATCCGGCCGTACAAGTCAACTTTACGGGCAGAAAACACCATGACGACTTTCGGGTTGCTGCCGATACAGACAGGGTTGAAAACCTGATCGATGGATTGAAATTCAATTAATGGATTGTTGTCAAGCCACGCCATAAGTTCCGGTGTTCTGGTATCTGGTAATAACGGCTGGGAATAAAATCAGCCAGCCCCTGGGTAATGGCTTCTTCGGCATCCCACCCTGAAAAAAATGTTTTAAGCCGGTATTTGGAAGAGTGCCTTTCCTGAATGGATATGGCATCTCCCAGACTGACCAGTTGAAAAACATCCAGATCGGTGAGATTGCCACCGTTGGTGTCTTTAAGATGTTTGAATAAAGTCAGAGGCTCTGAAACACCTGTTCCGATAAATATCCTCATCCCTGGTGTTATCTTTTCAATAACTTTTTCCGGACTGACAAGCATTTGCTTCCAGTTGGCGTGCATTCCTGTTTCCATTGACCGTACCGTGAAAAGAGTTGCCGATCGCATAAAAAATCGCTAATACATCACCTACTATACATTATTTCCCATATTTGCAATATGGACGAGTTTTTCGGCAGCCTCCGCACCATCGTGAACGGCGCTTGCCCAC
>DAIEFO010000347.1 GCA_027325475.1 Desulfobacteraceae bacterium
TCGGCAGCGGCCGCATGGATTTATGTATCCGCTATGGCGGTGTAAAACTGGCCATAGAACTCAAGGTATGGCGAGACCGCAAGCCGGATCCGCTCTCTGAAGGCTTGAAGCAGATCGAAGGCTATTTGCAGGGGCTGTCGCTGGATTCGGGATGGCTGGTCATTTTTGATCGCAGAAGCGGCCAGCCCGACATCGAGGAGCGGACATACACCGAATCGGCCAAAACAAAAGCAGGACTGGCTGTTACCGTGATTCGGGCGTAGGCGGGTTGAGCCGGGGATTTCTTTACGGAATCAGCGCAGCGCCATCTGCTCCCGGATATCCTGAATCCGATCCGCAATGGCTCTGGACTGCTGGCGCATGCCGTTCAGGGTTTTCGATATCTGCATCTTGTCGCTCTGGTGGCTGTCCGCCCATTCAACGATCTGCGAGATGTCTGCGGCATAGGCATTAAACCTGTCGAGCAGACAGTCAAAAAGCGACTGGAAGGCGGCGTCGGCAAGCTTGAGCATGTACTGAAACTTGATGTTCTCCTGATAATCCTTGAAATGAGACCGCAGGGATTTTTCGGTTTCGCGCTTCATCCGCTCGATGCCGTCCTTCAGGGCATGCGCCTGATCTTCAGCCTGATGCTGCACGGATTTTTTCAAGAGCCGCCTGATAAATGTCACCACTGTATAACACCCCAGCTTCATCACCGCCTCGCTCTTAATCCGGGCGGAATACCGCAGGGTAACACCGGCAGACGGCAGCTTCAGGCCGGATTGGGCCTTGATGACATCTATTTCTGGCACCCGGAGCGCATCCCTCTGTGTCTGGACGGGTGAAAAACCCAGGCGGCTCATGGACGCACTGTACTCGGTCAGGGCATCCTGCAACAGGTCGTCATAGGGGACAGCAATCGCCCGCAGCGTTTCGGACAGCTTCAATTCCTCTTCCCGGACAAAACGGATGATTTCCGGCATGATGGATTCCGTTAAAAACGTGTCGATCCCATGCTTGAAATCCTGAAACACCAGATACAGCGTCTGCGTGAAACTGGTAATTCCGGAGACATCTTGATACCGTCCGACATCCACCCCATGCTGATGAACGAAATTGACGGCGCTGGTAACGGTGTCTCCATACCGGACATCAAAGAACCGGTCCACATCAGACCTGAGTTCCTGCTTTATTTTTTGCAGAGCGCCATCCAGTGTGCTTTTCATCATGTTTTTTAGCTGAAGCAGCTTTCCCTGATGGCTCTGAATCTTTTCCACCATTTCAGAGGCGCTGGTCGTATTCCGGTTTAACAGATTCAGATTCAGATCAATCCAGTGCTCCACACCATTCAATACGACATGCAGCCGCTCGATCGGGTTCATCAGAAGCAGCGCATAACGTTCATGAGCAAGTATGGCCTCGAAACCCGCCATAAGCCGCGTGGTTTCTCCGGCGGAAAAAGTTGTCAGCTCCCGCTCTTCCTGCCACTGAAGAAGGCGCATATGATCTTTTTCGCTCAGGGTGGATTTCAGTTCTGTAAACAGGTTATAGAGCGAAGAAATGGTATAGATTCGGGGTGACGGTTTGATCAGAGATATCTCTTCTCGCGTCCGACTGACAATGGCTTGAAGCCCCTCAAGCGTGTCATGTTCACTGAAATCGCTGTTGATGACAAAGAGAATCTGACCCGACAGCCCCATTTTTTTGATCATGGACAAAAACCGGATATCCGCACGGCGCAGCCCTGTCCGGCTGCTGATGACATAGATGATCAGATGCGTCATCAGCAGATAATCCTGAATCATGGCCAGATGCAGCGGATTGGGAGAATCGCTTCCCTGACAGTCCGCTATCTCCAGATTGTCTTCTAAAGAATCCGCATTGATTTCAAGCGCGATGTCCTTCAGATAGACCGCCAGGGCGTCATCGCCGACAAAATCACGATGGCGTGCAAAAGCGTCGTCTTCATAATGCTGTATTACCGTTTCCGTCGAAACGATGTCCTGAACCGTTTCAAATCCCTTGAGGAAGGATGCCATCAGGACGCAATTTTCATTTCGGGTGCCATTGCACACCAGATTTTCAGGACTCAGACCGTTCAATGCCTCCTGAAGCGCTGTCCTGCATCCCGCATCCCGGA
>DAIEFO010000348.1 GCA_027325475.1 Desulfobacteraceae bacterium
ATGGGGTTGGAAAATTGACCCAGCGCGGTGTGAATGCTGAGCATATTTCCGCCTGTTGCAATAGAACCAACACCGATAGGCATTGTCGTCGAAGCGCCTGTGCCTGAGATCGGATCGCTTATCATGCCGTACCGGAACATTGCCTGCCCCGCCGGCATCATGATCGTTCCCATCACACCTGTTCCGCCTATCCCTCCAGACCCGTTAAAACCGTTTCCCATACTTGCCTGCGATACCGATATGGTCAAACCTGTAACAAGCGCCATTGCCAGTAATACCGAATAAATTCTTTTCATGAGGCGACTCCTTTTTTTGATTTTTTATACGGACTCTACGATAAGATAAAAAAGATGATTTGATAAGATGTTAAGAGGTTATCAAACCATAGCCAGCCAATTTTTTGTGCAATGTCTTCCGGTTGATTCCAAGCCGCCTGGCGGTTTCACTTTTGTTTCCGCCAGCAGCTTCCAGCGTTGATAAAATGGCCTCCTTCTCCAGATATTCCAGCGAACGATTGGTCATGTCTATATATGGAGGCGCCTGTTGAACAGCCATTTCCGGATCAATCCGGGTGATATTGACCGGAAGTTCTCTCTCCGTAATGTAATCCCCGGTCAGCAGAATGACCGCCCGTTCAATGGTGTTCTCCAGTTCCCGGACGTTTCCGGGCCACCTGTGTTTCAGCAGCAAATCCATAGCCGAAGGTGTAAACCCCCGGACATGCTTGTGGTTTTTTTCGGCATATTTTTCCATGAAATGCTGCGCCAGCAGTGGAATATCGCCGATGCGCTCCCGGAGCGCAGGCACGTTCAGAGAGACGACATTCAAGCGGTAGAACAAATCCTCCCGGAAATTTCCCTGGCGCACTTCATCTTCCAGCGTCTTGTTGGTCGCCGCCAGAATCCGGATATCCACGTGAAGCGTCTCTGAACCGCCAACACGCTGAATTTCCCGTTCCTGAATGACGCGCAGCAGTTTTGCCTGCATGACCGGAGAAGTTTCCGCAATTTCATCCAGAAAAATCGTTCCCCGATCGGCCTGCATGAACCGGCCGTCGTGCTGCCGGTCAGCGCCTGTGAAAGCGCCTTTTTCGTGGCCGAAAAGTTCCGATTCCAAGAGGGTTTCGGTAATGGCCGCGCAATTGACGACGACAAACGGGTGATCGCGGCGGCTGCTGTTGTAATGGATGGATCTGGCAACCAGTTCTTTGCCGACACCGCTTTCGCCGGTTATCAGAACAGTGGCTTCGGAAGGGGCGACCATAACCAGCATATCAATGAGATCCTTCATCGGTCGGCTTTTACCGATGATGTTTCTCAGATCGTAATCGGTACGCAGTCTTTCCGTGAGATCCCGGACTTCGTTTTTCAGCCTGAAATGCTCCAGCGCGCGCTCCAGCGCCAGTTTCAGCACCTCGTAATCCAGCGGTTTGGTCAGGTAATCATAGGCGCCTTCCTTGAGCGCTTCCACCGCGGATTCAACGGAAGAATACGCCGTCATGATGAGAACCGGGATGGCCGGATTATGATTTTTGATAAGTTTCAATGCTTCGATACCGCTCATTTCAGCCATACGAACATCCATCAATATCAGATCGAACGGCTTTTCCCTTACTTTTTCAACGGCTTTTCCGCCGTCATCGACCGCCGTGACCGAATATCCCCAGCTTTTGACGATCGTTCTGAGGGTTGTCAGATGTCCTGGATCATCATCAACAACCAGAATGTGAAATGGATGGGGCGTAACCATATCGGCCTCGTCAGATCATGTGTTGTGGAATCCGTATCGTAAATACGGTTCCCTGTGCGGGAATGCTGTCAACGGTGATTTGTCCGTGATGCGCTTCGATGATGCCGTAAACGATCGCCAGCCCCAGTCCGGCGCCCCTGGGTTTGGTCGTGAAGAACGGGTCGAATATTCTGGGCATATCTTCGGCGCGAATCCCGGCCCCTGTGTCCCGAACATCTATTTGCACGCTGGCATCTTCTGTCATCACACTCGAAATCGAAAGCAAACCGCCGTCAGGCATTGCCTGAAGCGCGTTCAAATACAGGTTCAGAAAACATTGAAGAAAACGATCTCCGTCAATCCAGGCTGTCAGTGGTTCGCCAGAAAGTTTC